>NZ_JBFRCK010000052.1:0-26858 GCF_040965775.1 Paraburkholderia sp. BR10954 | reverse complement strand
TTCCGGCGTCTCGCACGTGACTATGAACGGCTTCCCGAAACTCTCGCTGGGCTTCATTTCGTCGTCTTCGCAATGCTCATGCTTGTCCACGCCGTGCCAGTACTTCAAAGTTCCTAACACGCTCTAGTGGGCCATGAAGGCAAGTGCAAGAACCTGCATGGGCACAACTACCGCGTTCATTTTGATTGCGAAGCTTCCTCACTCGACGATCTCGGGCGCGTCATCGACTTCGGGGCGATCAAGACACTGCTTTGCAATTGGGTCGAGGATCACTGGGATCACCGCATGTTGCTGTGGATCGAAGATCCGTTCTATGTCGGCTTGCGCGACCTCGATCCGTCGGTGGTCGGCGTGCCCTTCAATCCGACCGCTGACAACTTGGCGCAGTGGCTGGTAACGGAGCTCGGCCCTGATATCTTGCAGGGAACCAGCGTCCGGTTGGTCGAAGTGCGAATCGAGGAGACGCGCAAATGCACTGTGACGTACCGACGCTAACTGTGCCGCCCGTTGACATCTATCCCGTCAACGAGATTTTTGAATCGTTGCAGGGCGAAGCCAGCTTCACCGGCACACCGTCGGTGTTCATCCGCCTGCAGGGGTGTCCAGTCGGTTGTCCGTGGTGCGACACCAAGCATACGTGGAAAATGGTCCCGGAGCGCGCGATCAGCGTGGGCGCGATGCGTCTGAAAGAAGCGTCACCGTGCGACAGCTATGCGTGGTACGGCGTACAGACGCTAGCCGAGATAGTGCGGGCGTCAGATGCTGAGCACGTCGTCATCACGGGCGGCGAACCGTGCATCTACGATCTGCACCCGCTGATCACGAAGCTCGAAGCGTGGCATCACCGGGTCCAGGTCGAAACCTCCGGCACTTACATACCGCTCGTGACGCCAAGCACTTTCGTCACCGTCAGCCCCAAGTACGCCATGCCCGGTGGCCGCACGGTGCTAGATGAAGCACTGTGGCGAGCCAACGAGCTCAAATGCGCGATCGGCAAGCAGCGCGACGTTGGCATGGTGCTCGAGAAACTTGACCCGCTCCACCAAGCGCGAGACATACCGATCTGGTTGCAGCCGCTGAGCCTGTCGTCTCGCGCCACGGATATCTGCATTCGGGCCGCGCAACGCTACGGCTGGCGCGTATCGTTGCAGATGCATAAACTCATCAACATCAGATAGCATCTCCATCTTGGTCTGGCAATGCGAGGTGAAGGTCCTCCCAGTTGATCAGGAAAAATAGAGGGCGTCATCAGTTGCGTAGAGCTAGCCGGAACCTCGTCGGGGCATTCCGCCATGTCCGGGCATCGCGAACGCGCCCGTGTGGAATGGCATGAGTCATGGCGGAACTTTGAGCTGAAGTGCGCTTACACCGTACCGCGTCGAGGTAGGTGTCGACGTGCATCGGCAAGGCGTCGAGCAGGCCGCCCAAAAGTGCGCGTGCGAACGGTTCGCGCGCTGTCGGGCCACTGCATGCCTTACTCACGCGGCGGGCAGCATGCGGTGAAATGACAAGCGCAAAGGCCAGCGACAAGCTCGCTTCCGCGATCATGTTCAGCCGAGCAACGGCAAGCGATTCTGAACGCGTCAGCCGGCGCAGAAGACTATGGATGATGTTCGTGCGACACTCCGCCAATAAGTTCAGATCACCGGTCGCTACACTCGCGCCCGCTTTAAGGACGTCCAAGGCGCTAGCGATTCGCGAAGCAGTACGAACACCAGCGTCTGGCTGGTTGAGCTTGTCCCTTACGAGGGTTGGACATCATGCTCGACGTTTGGAACTAGCGTTGCATTGCCACCTCTTGAACAGCGGCGCGCGGGATCTTGCGTAACGCTCTCGGGGGCGGCCGCGTTCTGCCCAGTCTGGCGCCGCCGCATTGGCCGACGGCTCGCACCGTCCCAGCAGACTCCAGCAGGAAACAACCCCATTAGGCCAGATTTAAGCACCTTGAGCTTGAACAGCCGTCCCCTAGCTGCTTCACAGTGCGGCATTGTCTCGAGGCGCCAACGATATCTCGCCCCTGATTGACACATGTTAAGCGCGCTTTTGACGGATACGGCTATATTAAATGCACCGTCGTGGCAAACGTTCGCTCAAGACCCATAGGCGTCGGCCGCGTCTTCACATTTAAGAATCCGCCATGACAGTACAACCCATTACATCGCTCAATCTGTGCGCTGCAACTCTCACGCTCGCCCTGCAAATGCAGGCGAGCTACCACGAAACCCTGAAACGAAATTGCGATCTGGGGTTACAGCGTATTAGGCGCGACATTGCAGCAGTGCAAGCCATTTGCGATGTTGCTGTGGCTGCGCGTGACTGCACCGAACTAGCAGCGTCATATCTGATCATGTCACGCGACTATGTAGCAACCACCAAGGATCTTTGGCAGCAAGGGCTGTGGAGTCTGGCCCCCGACACCAAAACGACCTGACTCGTCGGCGCGGACCATTCACGTCAGGGCGCTCTGTCGAGTGGCCGTGCATATAACGCATCCGGAGTGCTCACAATCATTCAGCAATTCAGTCTTCGCCCTTCAGCCGCCCTCTTTACGGTGCAAACTAGCCGTCGACGCGTCGCATGTGAAACGCACCGACCACGTCGCCACGAGTTAACTCATGAAGAGGAGGCGCGGCGCCCACTCCGTTGCGTGTGCGCAGCCGAGAGTCCAAATTCGTGTGTAGTGATTGCGCGTTGCGGGCGTTTGCCGAACTTGACACAGTAGATGTTCTGGCAAATGGCGCCGACATAACTCCGCACTGGATCCACACGAAGATGGCACGCGAGAATTAGGACAAGGAGGACAAGGTACTACGCACGAATCTCGACTCCTCGTCAATATAACCAAGCGTTCTTGCGGACGCAATCCCGTTAATTGCTAGTTTTATTTGTAGCTACAGGTTTGGTGCTCTTCAACGCCTCCGCGCCGACCTCAAGGTTACTTTTTGCGACTTCAACTTCTTGCCGACCAGCACTCCGTAGGCTTTCGCATAGAGAATCGGCAGCCGAAATCGCGGAATTCAAAGCGATCGTGACTGGAACATTCTTGGCGACGTCCTCCACCATCGTCTGCACCTGACGGCGGCAGGCGCTACCTTGCACCTGCACAATTCGTGCGAACTCGGTCTGTGTTACCAACACGATGTCGACCGCCTGACGGCTATACGTCAGCACCCTCTCGGTCATCCGCTCAGCGAAGTTGTCTTGAAGCGCGAGCCAGTTCCGGTGCTCCTTCGACGATAGCGACTTTTGCACCAGTTCGAACATATCGACAAGCGTCGTGCAGGTCCATTGATTGTTCAATGCAGCCAGTTTCCCGACGCTCTCCACTGTCTTGTCGCCGAGATCAAAGAGGTAACCTAGCGTTACGTTTTGGATTGCGGCAATCTGTTCTCGGTTCAGCATGATGAAACTCCAGTGTGCGCGATCCGGACACGAAGGCGGCGCCTCCACGATCTTGCGACAGAGATCGCATAGTGGGTCAAAAACGCGCGCCGGATGTGGTGCGCGTCAGAATGCTCCCGGTCCGGCAACCCGTTGCTCCGGCGAGATCGGCTCAGTTGCCTACAGAATATCAGGCTCTTCTCGATTGATTTTCATCTGCTTGAATGTGTCTTGATCGCCATCAAGGACTGAATCTGCGGTAGAGACTTCTCGGCGCCCACATTCGTCGGTACAGACGACGAAGCAATCGTCGATGGGGACAACTCAAGCACGTCGCTTTCGATGCTCCGCCGGCTCGTGCCGACACTCATATACCGACGGCGCGCCTGAACTCGCGCGTGGCGTCTTTCGCGCGCGCGCTGGCGTCCGGTGCGTCGGGGAGAGCAATGCACCACGCCGCGATAGCTTTGTCGGCGAGCGGCTCCCACTTGCTCACCCAAGCCGTCAGCACCGCGCGGTTCTTTTGCTCCTCGAGCGCCATGCGAACGAGTTCGGCGGCCCAACGCCGATGGCGCTGGGCGTCGATCAACTGCGCATCGGTGATGAGGCCGAGCAGCGTATCGCCGTTGTGCCGCGCAGCCACTCCGAGGCTTCGCAAAACGGTTTCTTCCACCGCCGGGCGCGCGACGAGGTTCAGCGCGGCGAAGCTCTCCGCCCAGTCCCATGCTGTGAGTGCGTGCTCGACGAGATTGCGCCAGCCCTGCCATGCCGGATCGTCCTCCCAGTAGTGCCGCTCGTCTGTGCCGAAGCCGAGGTCGCCGAACGTCTGCGACAGCTCTTTGGTGCGATACGCCGTGTGAGTGAGCCAGCGCAGCGTGTCCGCTGTCTGGTAAGCGGCGCAGTTTGAGATCGTGGAAGCGGGCGCCATCTGGGTCAGATACGCCGAGCCCATTTGCAGTGCATGGAACAGGAAGCGGGCGGGCGTGTAGTGGCGCGCGAGCGTACCCGCCCAAGTGCGTGCGAGCATGCTGTCGTGACCGCGTGCGGAGAACTGGTCTAGCAGCCCGAAGACATACGTTTCCTGCCCGTCTTGGAGCATGTTGTAGGTGCGGTAGACGAGCTCGTCAGGATCGCGGAACGCATTCCAGTCGGGCCGAGTCAGCGGGGATGCATTGCGGTTTCGCTTGAACCATTGCGCCATTTCGAAGTTCGGATCGAGCTCGAACGGCGCATCGGGATTGTCGGTCGTGTAGTGCAGATTGGTCGTGACGATCTCGTACTCGCTTGGCTTGCGCCGCTGGGCCGCCAGATGGCTCCATGTTTTCAGTGGCTTGAGGACTTCTGGTTGCGTCATGATTGTCTCCAGTTAAGAAAAGGTCTGCAGAGGTCGTTTTCATAGCGGTGACTCCACACTCATCGCAGTCTGAACGGCGACGACATTCTTGAGTGGAGATTTCCCGGCAGAGTCACCCATCAGGTGCCGTGCCGGTGAAACACATGGCCGCACCGTCCAGATCTTCAGCGTTTCGCAAAGCTCTGCGCAACATCCATAAATCGTTCAGAGCAGACCGCGTCGTCTGGACAGCATTTTTTCACCAAACCCATATATCGGGCCCTCGCATAGCCGAACTGTCGCTTGATGATGGGAAAGGGATGCTTAACCTTGGCACGGGTCTCTGCCTTGAGCCGGTCGATCTGATCGTGTATAGCGTCCAGACGATCGCTCTGGTCCAGTGCACCATGCCGCCGTCGAGACCCAGGAACTCGCGATACAGCGCCTCTTCCATTGCAGGGTGCGACAGAGCGAACCTGTGCTGCATAAACCGAATTTGCGGCATCGTCGCGATCGGGAAAAGTGGTCGTCCGTTTTTGCCTGGCGGATAAATGCGGCTCGATCAGCACAAATCAGCTCCGACCAAGGCACAACACGCCGCATCGCCTCGAGAAGATTCGGACCTCCACTTGATTGAAAGATCCAGGGAACTGCGACAATACACTTCTACCCAATTAATTCGCGATGCTTCCAAGATAGCTGAACGGGCGTCAATGTCAGGACTTCGGCAGACCTTCCTTAAAGCGTCTTTTCGTAGTAGAAACGCACATACTCGTCGGTCGTCTCGATGCGGCCCGCGAACGAGCTGAGATTGACTTCGAGTTCGGACATCCTGAACGGCCGACCCAGCGCTTCCTCCAACGTCGCGCGGCATAGGATCAGTTCGCAGTCCGTGTCGATGCGCACATATGCGAGCTTGTCGTCCACGCGGATCACCTTGCCGGGGTTGTCCTCGTGCGCGGCTTCGATGACGCCGGCCGTGATGCTGCTCGCGCGAAGCACGGGACCCACACGGTTGTTACGGTAAGCTTCAGCGGTCTTGTCAACGATCATGCTGTGTTCCCCTGCGGACTCAGGAATGGGCAAAGAGCGCATGAACGCCTTCTACGGCAATCAGAATATCGTCGCCTTGGAGCTTCACGGCATATTCGGCGAGACGGCAGTCACCCGGATTGATTCCTTTGCCCGTATTTGCGTCGAAGGTCCACTGATGAGCCCGGCACGTCAGCACGCGGCCATCGAATTTTCCTTCTACGAGCCGAATGTCGTGGTGCGGACAACTGCCCTGAAAGCCGCGCGGCTCGCTGCCTTCGGGACGTACCAACACGATCACGTGGCCATCCACTTCCACCTCGGTCATCTCCGCTTCCCACAGGTCATCGAGAGTGCAAACTTTCCGAAATTTCATATCGCCCTCAATCATCGCAAAAGATGAATTCCAGCGTTTCCATCGGCTTGATGTCGGTCTCGGCGATTTTCACGTTGCGCGGATAGAACTGCTTGCTACCTTGGCGGCGCACGCGGATCACCTTGTCGGGTTGAGGCGCTACTCGCCGGCCCACCGAATGATGAGATGCTGCGGCGGCGATCTCGTCCATGGAATTGTCGGTATCCACGGTTACGAGTTGCAATACAAAGTCATACTGAAAATTGGAAATCACAGGGACAAGAGCCATATCGCCCTCCATTGAATCGCCGCTCATGCAGCCTTTTCTTCGTAAAGCTTGTCGCAGTACGCCTTGACCCACGCGTAATGGTGCGCGTCATCGCCAATTTCGCCCGGTGCGAGTTCCATGTACTTCAACGCACCCCTCAGGTCGGGTGGCTGGATCTGCCCAGCCAGTAAGCGATCAACGAGCGCGAGGTGATTGCGGTAGCGAACGGGATCCTGCTGGAACACCCAGCGATCAATTTCCGAGTTGAAGTGATACGTGCGGCCGTTGTAGTCGAGCGGATAGTCCTTTACATTCCAGCCATTGCCAGGGATCGCGCAGATGGGCAGCTGGCTCATGTTGCAGACGATCGGCAGCGTCTCGGGAACGGTGAGCTCAGGCTTGCCGGCGAGCAGGTTATCGATTATGACATCCCACACTTTGCCGAACGTGTCGTTCCAGCCGGGATATTTTTCTTCGAGCCAGTCGCGGCACTCAGGTGTAATGCCGGCAGCAGGGTTCCACCACACGGTAGGCCGCCAGAACCAGATAGCCAATTGGTACGCATGGTGCTGGTAGTCGAACTCGCTAATGATCTGTTCCCAGTACCATGGCAGGTCGAGTCCGAGGTCGATCAGAGTGCGTTCGAACTGACCTACGATCCATTCCCGCATGAATTCCTTGAACGACTGCTTGCGATGCACGAGTGGCGTGGCGTAATCCATCGAGGAGCCCGTGAGCAGGCAGAACAGACGCCACGCCCGCGCGATGGCGACATCAACGAGCTTTTGAGCTTGCTCTTTACGGCCGTTGGCGATCAGGATCTGCAACGCGGGACCCCCGATTTGCGCATGGCGCGACTCATCTGTCTGAATGCTGGAAATCAGGCTTGCAAAAGTGAAGTCGCCCGCTTCGGCGGCATTGGCCGCGAGGCCGAGAAACTGCATGTTGGTAAAACCCGTCTCGAACGCGAAGGTTAGCATGACCGCGATTTCGATCGCACTGCGCGACATGAACAGGTCATCGAACGCGCTGCGCGCGGCAATCGCACCCCACGCGTTGGTGTGATACGCCTTGTGGGCCCAATCGAACTGGCGATCCTTGGGAACGTAGTCGTGAGGGAAGTAAAGCTGCAACTGACCATGACGATTCTCGTCGAGCATGCCGAAGGTGGCCATATTGCGCATGCCGGGCGCACGGCCGAAACGTACCATTCGGGCCTCGGCGCTCATCGCCGCATATTCGCCGAGCGCAATTGCACCGTAGTGCGCCTTCAGAATGGAGAGCCACCCCGGATCGGCGTCCTCGAACATGCGGCTACGCTCAAGTGCCTCCTTGACTGAATATGCGCCAGCATCCTTCTCACGCTGGATGCGCACATACTCGGGATACGACGTCTTGTAGGGCTCGTCGTAGGTTTCCCAACTCGCCATGGGAATGCCTTGCGCCCCAGACATGAGGTCGGGAAAGAGCTCCGACTCCGTCACATATCTTGGGGTCCAGTTGGTGGCACGTGCAATGTCATACCATGCGGCTCGTTCCAGTAACGCCATCGTGACGCCTCCTTTTGGAATGGGCGATGCGTCTTCTCGGCCCGATGCACACTCCACCGGGCCCCTTGGGAACGCAAGATCAATGCCAACCCGCGGCGTTGCTTTCTTGGCGATCGAGACGACAAATCTGAGAGCCGCGGCGGAGCGAAAGGGCAACCAAAATTGCGCAGGTTTAGCGAGTAGGACATGTACCACCGCATGCACAGCATGGCCGCATCCACTGGGTGAACGACAGCGTTTGGGCACCGTGGCGGCGCTATCAAGATGCGGGGGTGAATCTTACCGCAACGCAGCGCCCTACCGCGACACTGCATTGAGATGGTAAGCCGGCAGTTGTCGAGGTTCCAAGACGATGAGTGACTTCCGCCGTAAAGGCCCATTGATCGTTTAGTCCAGCACGGCCCCAGTCTGCACACAAGCGCACAACGAGCATCGAGTTGATAAGCGTCGGGCGAAGTTAAGCGGTCGTTGCGACATAACCGCCGCCTTAATTCTCCGTTGTCGCGGCAACCGCAGTGTTGCATCTCCGACGTTGTCGGAAATGCAACATCTCCCAGCGCACGAATGATACTTCACGCAACGCTGATCAAGTCGACCGCAGAGCTACTGCGAGCGTTATAGATCGGGGTGGATCCGGAGGACAGAACAGGATGAAGCCGCCGACGCTGTCGACGGCCGCTGAAGGTGCTGCTTTCGAGACACACCACAAACGGACGCGACGCGATGAGTTTCTCGCGATGAATGCAGTTTCGTCGTGTGGGCTGAGTTTTGCGCGGTGGTCGAGCCGTATTATCCGAGGTGCGGCAATGGCCGCCCGCCGATTGACCGGGAGCGCATGCTGCGCCTTCATTCTATCCGGCACTGCTTCAACCTGGCCGATTTCGCTTGTGAAGACGCTCTTTACGTTAGTGCTAGGCTGCGTCGCTTTGCGAGAGTCTGGATTGGAAGGCAGTACCAGACTGCCACCGGTCTGCTGAAATTTCGTCGTCTTCTTGAAACCCTCAAGCTGGGTGAGAAATTGATTGCCGAAGTCGGCCAAGTGGCGAGCGGCATGAAACTCCAGAGCGTCACGGTCGTGGATGCCACCATCATCGGTGCGCCAAAATTCGACGAAGAATGAACAGAATTCGCGCTCCCCCAAATGCAGCAGACGCGCAAGACTAGCAATGGTACTTCGGCGCGAAGTTAGACATCGACGAGGATAGCGAGAGTGGCCTGGTGCACAGCGTAGTACCGGCCAACGTGCATGAAAAGCTTCCACTGCCGCAATTGCTACACGGCCAGGAGCGGAAGGTCTACGCTAACAGCGCTTACGCCAGCCAGAAGGCTAATCCACAGCAAAGCAGCACACCCACCGCGCGTGTGAAGTCAATACGGTGCAGCGCGGCGAGAACTGCCACAAGTCGAGGATCCGCGCACGCGTGGAGCATGTCTTCGCAGTGGCCAATCGATGTGGGGTTTCACGAAGGTGCCTACCACGGTTAGCGCAGAGTACGAACCTGGCTTCATAGCTTTGGCGCGCGCCAATCTCTACCTGTCGGGCACGCGATTGATGGCACAAGTGCGTCCGTAATGGACGAAAGGCGCCCCAAAAGCCGAGGTGTATCTGGAGTATGGTCGGCGTCACGACCTGAACACCTCCACAATGCCGACACGGTCGCAAATTCGGCGACTTTTTCAGCCTAGCCTTAACGTGACAACGCCGACATATGTCGTCGAGAATTGGACAAACAAGACAGGCACTCGAAGAATTTATCGAGCTTTCTCGGCAATTTTTCCAGTTTCACGCCGTGCGAAAAGGTGGCGCATAGGTTGATTCGTGAACCTCCTCCCAGATATTTTGCTTCGTTCTCTGAAGATGCCGTACTGGCTGACCTCTGTCAGACGAACGGCCCGTCGCCACTATGAGAAGGTTTTGTCGGCGCAGCACGTAGTCCTTCCCGCTTCCGTCTCAATTATGGGAAGCGCCGCGGAACATTTTCTTCGTTAGGGACCCGCGACGCAAGGTCGGCACGAATCTTGTTATTTTCAAAACGCTTCACCGACAGTGAGACGCCCGAAGACGCGGTCGTATGCCAGCTTCGCGGGGCCGAACGCCATCAAGGGACCACATAGTGATCGAAACGTTTTATGAAGTCATGCGACGCCAAGGGATCTCGCGCCGTAGCTTCCTCAAATTCTGCTCGCTGACGACAACGTCGCTCGGCCTCGGGCCTGCGTTCATGCCGAAGATTGTCCACGCAATGGAGACCAAACTGCGCACGCCGGTGCTCTGGCTACATGGACTCGAATGCACCTGCTGCTCAGAGTCGTTCATCCGCTCGGCGCACCCGCTGGCGAAGGACGTGATGCTTTCAATGATCTCGCTCGACTACGACGACCTCTTGATGGCTGCCGCGGGACACCAGGCCGAGGCGATCCTCGAAAACGTGATGGAGAAGTACCGTGGCAACTACATCCTCGCCGTCGAAGGCAATCCGCCGCTGAATCAAGACGGTATGAGCTGCATTATCGGCGGCAAGCCATTCGTCGATCAGTTGCGCCGTGTGTCGAAGGACGCGAAGGCTGTGATCTCGTGGGGGTCGTGCGCGTCGTGGGGCTGCGTGCAGACGGCCACGCCGAACCCGACGCAGGCGGTGCCAATCCACAAGGTGATCACCGACAAGGCGATCATCAAGGTGCCCGGCTGCCCCCCGATCGCCGAGGTAATGACGGGCGTCGTCACCTACATGCTCACGTTCGACCGGATACCGGAGTTGGATCGCCAAGGCCGTCCGAAAATGTTTTACAGCCAGCGCATTCACGACAAGTGCTACCGCCGTCCGCATTTCGACGCGGGCCAGTTCGTCGAGTCGTGGGACGACGAGGAGGCACGGCGCGGCTACTGCCTCTACAAGGTCGGCTGCAAGGGCCCGACGACCTACAACGCCTGCTCGACCGTGCGTTGGAACGGCGGCACGAGCTTCCCCATTCAGGCGGGCCACGGCTGCATCGGCTGCTCTGAGGAAGGATTCTGGGACAAGGGCTCCTTCTACGATCGGCTCACCCGGATCGATCAGTTCGGAGTCGAAGCGAACGCCGACAAGATCGGCGCTACCGCGGCCGTCGTGGTGGGCGCCGCCACTGCTGCGCATGCAGCCGCTTCGGCAATTCAGCACGCCAGGTCGAAGCAGGACTCTATGGACGACCGCGACGGCCAATAGCTACACCTCGCGTCGGGGTGCAGCCGACAAGCACAGGAAGCCGCAAAAGAAAAGCAACCATGACAGCCATTTCGAACCCAGGATTTCAGCTCGGTAGGAACGGACGCCGGGTCGTCGTCGATCCAGTCACACGCATCGAAGGCCATATGCGCGTCGAGGTCAATGTTGATTCGAACAACGTGATCCGCAACGCCGTTTCCAGCGGCACCATGTGGCGTGGCCTTGAAGTCATTCTCAAGGGGCGCGACCCGCGCGACGCATGGGCGTTCGTCGAGCGTATCTGCGGCGTATGCACGGGATGTCACGCGCTCGCATCCGTGCGCGCGGTCGAGGACGCGCTCGACATCCGCATTCCGCCCAACGCGCACCTGATCCGCGAGATCATGTCGAAGACATTGCAAGTGCACGACCACGTGGTGCACTTCTATCACCTGCACGCGCTCGACTGGGTCGACGTGTTGTCGGCACTCAAGGCCGACCCCAAGTTAACGTCCGAGTTGCAACAGCGCATCTCGCCCGCGCATCCGATGTCGTCACAGGGCTATTTCCGCAATGTGCAGACGCGTCTACGCAAGTTCATCGAAAGCGGCCAGCTCGGTCCGTTCATGAACGGCTACTGGGGCAACTCCGCGTACGTGCTGCCGCCGGAAGCGAATCTGATGGCCGTGACGCACTATCTCGAAGCGCTCGACATGCAAAAGGAGTGGGGCAAGATCCACGCGATCTTCGGCGGCAAGAATCCGCACCCGAACTACCTCGTAGGGGGCGTGCCTTGCGCGATCAATATCGGCAGCGACCTAGCGGCCGGCGCACCCATCAACATCGAGCGCCTAAACTTCGTCAAGTCGCTCATCGACGATGCGATCACCTTCTGCCGCAACGTCTATGTGCCCGATCTGCTTGCAATCGGCACGATCTACAAAGCACGCGGCTGGTTGCATGGCGGCGGCCTGGCCGCAACCAACGTGATGGACTACGGCGCGTATCCGCTCGTCAACTACAACCCATCCACCAACCAGATGCCGGGCGGAGCCATCATCAACGGCGACTGGAACACGCTCCTGCCGGTTGATCCGCGCGACCCCGAGCAAGTGCAGGAATTTGTCGCCCACTCCTGGTATCAATACCCTGACAACTACCGCGGGCTGCATCCTTGGGACGGCATTACCGAACCGCACTACGAGCTCGGACCTAACACGAAGGGCACGCGCACCGCAATCGAGTCGATCGACGAGAGCGCAAAGTACTCGTGGATCAAGTCGCCGCGCTGGCGGGGGCACGCGATGGAAGTCGGACCGCTCGCGCGCTACATCCTCGGCTACGCACACGCGGAGCAGAGCAATCCGCATTGCGGCCGTATGAAGGAACAGATTGAGGCCTCCCTCCTTGCCGTGAACCAGGGCATGCCAAAGCTGCTCGGCTTGCCGGAAAGCTCTCTTGGCGTGAAGCAACTGCTGCCGACCACCATCGGCCGCACGCTCGCCCGCGGGCTTGAAGCGGAGTATTGCTCCGAGATGATGGCGGACGACTGGCAAAGCCTCTTACAAAACATCCGCAACGGCGACACCTCGACCGCGAACCTCGACAAGTGGGACCCTTCGATGTGGCCAGCCGAGGCGAAGGGCGTGGGCGCGGTCGCCGCGCCGCGCGGCGCGCTCGGCCACTGGATCAGGATCAGGGACGGTCGCATTGAGAACTACCAGTGCGTCGTTCCGAGCACTTGGAACGGCAGCCCGCGCGACGCGAAAGGGCAGATCGGCGCGTTCGAAGCGAGCCTCATGGACATGCCCGTGGCGAACGTCGAGCAGCCCGTCGAGATTCTGCGGTCGCTGCACTCGTTCGACCCTTGCATGGCTTGCTCGACGCACGTGATGAACGCGGACGGTGCGGAAATGACCGCCGTGACTGTGCGATAACCCCACCAGGCCGCCACAGCGCCTGCGCTCGCCGGCGCCGCGCGGCAGGAAAGGATGATGACGATGCAATCGTATTCTCGATGCGAAAAGGCGGCTGACTTTGTTTCGTCCACCGAGGCAATTTACGTGTACGAAGCGCCGGTACGCGTCTGGCACTGGATCAACGCAGTGTCGATCGTCGTGCTGGCGTTGACCGGCTATCTTATCGGCGCCCCGCTTCTCACACAGCCCGGCGAGGCGAGCGCGAATTTTCTGATGGGCTATATCCGCTTTGTGCATTTCACCGCGGCCTACCTGTTCGCAATCGGGCTTGCGGGCCGCGCGTATTGGGCGATTGTCGGCAATCGCCATGCGCGCGAAATGTTCTGGGTGCCGGTATTCTCGCGCGAGTACTGGATGGACATGCTCGCCATGCTGCGTTACTACTCGTTCCTCGGGCCCACACCGCGCCAGTTCAGCGGGCACAATCCGTTATCGCGATTTGCGATGTTTTTCGTGTTCTTGCTGATCTCACTCTTCATGATCGTGACCGGTTTCGCACTGTATGGCGAAGGCGCGCAGGCCGGCTCTTGGCAGCAGATTGCGTTTGGCCAGGTATCCACGCTGATCGGCCAGTCGCAGACTGTGCACACGTGGCATCGCCTCGGGATGTGGGCGATCATGATGTTCGTTATCGTGCATGTCTATATGGCGATCCGCGAAGACATCATGGCCCGCCAGAACATGGTCGGCACGATGATATCGGGCTACCGTACCTTCAGGAAGTGAGGTTGCAATGCTGACTTGCCCACAAACCGGCGTGCCTGCCATCGTCGTACTCGGCATCGGCAACTTGCTGTGGGCCGACGAGGGTTTTGGCGTGCGCTGTATCGAGGCGCTTGAGCAGCACTTCGAGTTCGCCCCGCACGTGAGTCTCATAGACGGCGGCACGCAAGGGCTGTGTCTGGTCCAGTACGTCCAGACGGCCGACAGTCTGCTCATTTTCGACGCGGTCGATTACGGTCTCGCGCCGGGCACGCTGAAGATCGTTGAGGATGACGACGTACCGGCGTTCCTCGGCGTGCGCAAGATGAGCCTGCACCAGACCGGCTTCCAGGAGGTACTGATGCTCGCGCGCCTGACAGGCCGGTATCCACGCCGCGTGCTGCTGATCGGCTGCCAGCCGGACGAAGTGGCCGATTTCGGTGGCAGCCTGCGACCCGCCATTAAAGCATCGCTCGAGCGCGCGCTCGAACTTGGCCTCGAGCGCCTTGCCGCATGGGGCGGAGAGCCCACGCCGCGCCACACCCCGTTACATGCCGACGATGCGGTCACGCTGCCGCATCTCGCGCTTTCGCGCTACGAAGGCGAGCGGCCCAGCGAGGCCGATGCGTGCCGCACCGGCGACGAGCGCGTGCTGCTGCGCATGCGCCGCGAGGAGCCGCCGTCGTGTGTATAGGCGTGCCGATGCGGGTGGTCGAGGTGCAGGGCTTGCGGGCGCTGTGCCACGGACGCGGCGGCCACCGCCGGATCGACACTTCGCTAGTTGGTCCATGCAGCGCCGGTGAATGGCTGCTGGTTTTTCTCGACACGGCGCGCGAAAAGCTCGACGGGACACGCGCGGCAGAAATCGACGCGACGCTCTCGCTCGTGGAACTGGCGCTGGAGGGAGATGCCGCCATGGCCCGAGCGAGCCCGAATTTTGAATTGCCGTCCGCGCTCGGCGTGGACGATTTGACCCGGTTGACCTCCGGCGCGCAACCGGCGCATGGCCGTCACGGGTCCTCCGAGGAATCGCCATGACAAATACGAACGGTACCGCGCTTGACGCGACGTCCGTGGTGGAGCGGCTAACTGATGGCAGACACGCCGTGTCCGTGGACGAACGAAAGGTAGACGATTGGATTGCGGACGGCGGCGAATGCGTAGCGCTGCTCACGGCCGACGGGACGCGCTTTCCCGACTTCCTCGACGTGGCCGTGGTGCTGCCCGAGCTCGCGCGCCGCGTGTGGCGGTGGCCGTGGTCCACGTTGCTGTGGCTGCACGCCGGCGCTTATGTCACGAGGCTCTCCAGTATGACGGACTGGAATGACTATGTGGCAAACGTCGCACATGCGCTCGGGCAGCCGACTACGCGGACGCCATGGGTCGGCATTCCCGGCCGCACCGTCGGCGCTTCGCCCGGCTGTCACGAATTGTCGATCAATCTTTGGGGTAGTTGATCGTGTCCATGAGTCCATTTCCCATTCCCGTCGCGCCTTTCCGCCCGGGCAACCAAGCCGAGAGCGATGCGGTGCTCGACTATCTGCCGATGCCGCAAGGCATGCGCATCTATGTGGCGCCGACGCTGCCTGAGCGCTGCGATGCGCGGGCACTCGACGGCGCGCGCGGCGTGCTTCGCAACGTAGTAGGCGTACTGGCGGCATACGAACCTGGTACGCCGTCCGAAGCCATCGATCTGACGCCGTACGATCGAGCAACGCTGCGCGTTCTCAACAACGTGCTGGGCGAGGGCGAGGTCAGCGCGCGCGTCGACGGCGCGCAGCGGAGCGGCGGGCTGATCCAGGAGACTGTGTTTGCCGGCCTGTGGCGCGTAGTCGAGCGGAATGGCGCGCGCCCGGTCGACCGGCTCGAGATCGGCACGGCCCCCGCGATGCTTGCCCAGCCCAAAGACCCGGCGCAGCCGATGATGCCGTTGCCGGACATGCTGCCGCTCGACGTGATGAACGCGCCGTCGATCCTGAGCGAAGTACGCGATTCCGCCGCGCGCTGGCGCGCCGGGCATGCGCCCCACATCATCAACCTAACGCTCCTGCCATTGTCGCCGGAGGATCAGCAACTGATCGACGCCGTGCTGGGCGAAGGTGCGGTGCAGATCTTGTCGCGCGGCTACGGAAATTGCCGGGTGGGCGGCACGGCGATCGCGAACTGCTGGCGTGTTGCATATTTCAACTCGCAGGACATGCTGATCCTGAACACGATCGAGATCACCGATCTGCCAGAGGTCGTGCGCGCCGCGCCGGAAGACCTCGCGGATTCGCGCGAGCGCTTGAGCCAGTTGATCGACTGGATGGGTGAGGCGTGACGATGGACGAGCGAACGAAGCAATTCGAGGGCTGCCATCTCGGTGCCAGTAGCCCAATCGCGACGCACACGTGCGTCGAATGCAAGTTCTGCTGGTGGATCCACCATCCCGAACAAGGCGATCCGGTCTTGCAGATTCCTCCGCACGCGACGTTCGCGGCGCTTCAGGCGCACGGGCGCTGCCGCGTTTATGGCCGCGCGCCGGATCAGGTCGTGGTTTTTGTGGGACGCGGATTGACCGTGCGTGCAATCCAGCGAAAGGTCATACACGGCGATCCAAGGGGGGCTACGCTTGTAGCGCACTTCGAAACGGCCGCAACCACTGCGATGCCTGACATGCCGGTCGTGAAACTCGCCTTGCGTATCGAGGGGACCGGCTTTGAGCCGGTGCGCGGCGAGACCGGGGCCCGATGCGGTTGGTTCGGGATGCCGATCACGCCATGGTCCATGAGGCCCCTCTCGTTACCCGGCGCGGTGCAGAACTCGGTGGAATGTCCGCGGCCGGCCGGCAAAGCGCACTTGCGCGTTGGCGACGTCGATTGCAAATGGCTCGGCGCGCACGCGCAAGACGTCGGAGCCTATGCGTGCTGCTCGCTCTTTTTGCCGATGCTCGAATTCCCCAGACAGAAGAGCGCCACATCGGGCGGTGTCGCGCGCGTGTCGCGTCATGCGCACCTGCTGCGGCCGGCCGCGTTCGGGAGCGCTCCATGACTGCGGCGATGCTGGCAGCATTGGCCGCACAGTACCGGGTGCGCCCCGGCCGGCACGACAGCATTACGGGCGGGCGCCCACCACTGGCCGCCGCGCTGCTGCGCGGGCAACCGGTAGCAACCGCTGCGGCGCGGCTGTCGGCGCTGTTCTCGTTGTGCGGACTCGCGCATAGGCTCTGCGCAGAACTTGCCGTCGGCGCAGCGGGCGCTTCAGCGGAGCACAAACGCGACGATGTGACCAACGCCGCTCATGCCGCAATGCTCATGCGTGAGACGCTCGCCGTGCATCTTCGCTGCATGTGGACCGACTGGCCGGTGCGGCTGGCCGCCGCCGCGCCGCATACGCTGCCCGACGTCGAGTCGGTTGACTCCTCCGACTGGCTGGAGCGGCACGTTCTGGGCATGCCTGCGCAAAAGTGGCTCGCGCACTGGACGGACGATCCGCGTGGCTGCTTAGCGGCGTGGTGCGCACGAGCCGCGACGTTCCCGGCCCGGTTGCTGGCAGCCTGCCGCGCGCACGCCGATACGATGCGCGCTACGCCGCGGCCGCTCATCATCGACGAAACGCGGTTAAGCGAACTGGCCGCGGCGATTGCCGAGAGTCCGGTGTTCGCGCACGCGCCCGTACAACGCGGCCTGCCCGCGGAGACCGGCGTGTGGACACGTAGCGACGATCCGCGCGCGCTGGAATACGACACGCCTTGGCTGCGGATTGGCGCGCGCGTCGCGGAGGTGGCGCGGCTGGCAGCGGGCGACGACGGGCCAAGTGCGCTTCGCTTTGGCGCGCGAACGTGCGCGCCCGGCGAGGCGCTCGGCTGGTGCGAGATGTCGCGTGGCGTGCTGCTCCATTGGGTGCGCCTCGCGCCAGGCGATGCGGCGCGCATCGAGGACTATCGCGTGGTCGCGCCGACTGAGTGGAACTTCCACGGCCAAGGCACGCTCGCGCAAGCCTTGTCGCGACTGGATCCGGCGTGCGGCGATGGAACGTTCGCCGCGCGCGTAGGCGCGTGGATGGGCGCGTTCGATCCGTGTGTCGCCTATGTGGTCGACACGGACGGGGCGTGAGCACAAGGATCGAGACAAGGCCCCGAATACTGAGCTGAATGGAAGCCAAGGTATGCATGAAGTAAGTCTGGCCGGCGGCGTGCTTGCGTTGGTCGAAGCGGCAGCCGAGCGTGAGAGCTTTGTCCGCGTGAAGGTGCTGAGGCTTGAAGTCGGACGCCTCGCTGGCGTCGATGTCGAGACGCTGCGCTTCGCCCTCGAAGCGATCGCGCCCGGCACCTGCCTTTGCAGCGCACGCGTCGAGATCGACGAACCTTCGGGAAGCGCGTGGTGCATGAACTGCAACGCGACCGTGGCGCTGGCCACGCGGGGCGCCCCCTGCGCGCACTGCGGCGGCTACTGGCTCCAGCCGAACGGCGGCACAGAGTTGCGCATCGTCGATCTGATCGTCGACGATGCCTGACAATCATCGGATTAGCGCAAGGAGAAGCAACATGTGCATAGGATGCGGGTGCACCACCACAGGCGATCGGCAAAACACCGCTCAGGGGCACGAGTGCGCGCATGCGCAGGGCCAGTCCGACACTCATTCCCACTCCCACCGGACGCCACCGGGCAAAGATCTGCACTACGGCCTCGGGCCCGCGGGCCTCACGGTGCCCGGCCTAGACCAGGGCCGCACCATCAAGCTCGAGCACGACGTGCTAGGCGAAAACAATCGCCATGCCGCCGTTAACCGGCGGCACTTCGCGCAGCATGGCGTGCGTGCGCTCAATCTAGTGTCGAGCCCGGGCTCGGGGAAAACGACCCTGCTGTGTGCGTCGATCGCCGCGCTGCGCGAGCGCATACCCAGCTTGCCCATCGGTGTGATTGAGGGCGACCAGCAGACGGCAAACGACGCCGAGCGCATCCGCGCGGCCGGTGCGCCAGCGATCCAGGTGAACACGGGAAAGGGCTGCCATCTCGACGCCGCGATGATCGCCGCGGCCTTCGGACGGCTTCCGTTGCACGATCATCGCCTTTACCATGACCAAAAGCACGAGCGTGAATACGTACCGCTCACGCACGACGCCCCGTGCAGCGTGCTCTTCATCGAGAACGTAGGCAATCTCGTCTGCCCCGCGCTGTGGGACCTCGGCGAGGAGGCGAAGGTCGTGATCATCTCGGTAACGGAGGGCGAAGATAAGCCGCTCAAGTATCCCGACATGTTCGCCGCCGCGCGCCTCATGATCGTCAACAAGATCGACTTGCTGCCTTATGTACAGTTCGACGTCGAGCAGTGCATCGCGTATGCGCGCCGCGTGAATCCGTTCCTCGAAGTGATCTGGCTCTCGGCCACGACCGGCGAAGGCCTCGATGCGTGGCTCGACTGGATCACGAGTGCGCGCGACTCGATTGCCGAGCGCATTGGCGTGCTGGAGAGCAACCTTGCGGCGCAGCATGCGCGAAAGCATCGCGCCGGAGGCGAGGCATGACGGCGCGTGTGCAGAACCTACCCCATACCCTCGGCGAACAGACGGTGCTCGCCACCGGCGCATGGCTGAAGAACGCTGCGTGCCTGTGCATCGGCGGCGACGTTCACTGGTCGATGCTACACGGCGATCTCGACGATCCGGAGCACTGTGTGGCGCTCGACACATCGGTGGCGGCGCTTGTTGAGAGCGCCGAGCGCGCGGGGCAGCCCGTGCGCATGATCGCGCACGATCTGCATCCCGACTTCTACAGCACGCGCGTCGCGCTCGAATTGGGTGAGCGGCTTGGCGTGCCGACCGTCGGCGTCCAGCATCATCACGCGCATATTGGCGCGGTTGCGGCAGAGCATGGGCTGCGCGAGCCCGTGATCGGCCTCGCGCTCGACGGCGTGGGCTTCGGCACGGACGGCGCCGCATGGGGCGGTGAGCTGCTGGAGGTGGCTCCCGCCTGCTGGCAGCGCCTCGGCAGTCTCACGCCGCTCGCGCTGCCCGGCGGCGACGTCGCGGCGCGCGAGCCTTGGCGAATGGCCGCCGCCGCCCTGCACGCGCTCGGGCGCAGCGACGAAATCGAGCCGCGGCTCTCGGCCGCCGTCGGCGCGACCGCGGCGCGCACGGTCGGCGTCATGCTCGCGCGCGGCCTCAATTGCCCGCCTAGCACCGGTGCGGGTCGCTGGTTCGACGCGGCGGCGGGACTGCTCGGCGTGTGTCTGCGCCAGCGCGCCGAATCCGAGGCGGCCATCGCGCTAGAAAGGCTCGCGAGCGGCTACCTCGTCGCGCACAAGGCCCCCGATGTGGCGGGCCTGTGGCGAATCGCGGACAACGGCGAGCTCGACCTTCGTCCGCTCCTCGTCAAGTTGCTCATGCTCGCGGACGCCGGCGAAGCCGCGTACGGCGCGGCCGTCTTTCATGTTGCGCTGGCCGAGGCGCTCGCCCAATGGGCCGCGCTTGCCGCGCAGGGGCGCGCCGTTCTGTTTGGCGGCGGCTGCTTTGCTAACAGGCTGCTCACCGCGCATCTACGAGAGTCGCTCACGGCGCACGGCGTGCACACCCTCATGCCCGACACGGTGCCCTGCGGCGACGCCGGGCTAGCGCTTGGCCAGGCTTGGGTTGCCGCATATGGTCCGCAGATGTTGTCCATGCCTACGACCGCACGAGGAGTCAGTCTATGTGTCTAGCCATGCCGGCACGGCTCATCGACTGGTCCGACGCCGAAACGGGCGTCGTCGATCTCGGGGGCGTTCGCAAGACGGTCTCACTCGCGCTCGTGCCCGAGGTGCGCCTAGGGGACTTCGTGATCGTGCATGTCGGCTTCGCGCTTGGCATGATCGACCCCGAAGAGGCCGAGCGCACGCTCGCGCTGTTCAGCGAGGTCGCTCGGTCGCTTGGCGACGCACCCATCGTCCAATCCGGAACGACGCAATGAAGTACGTCGACGAATTCCGCGACGGCGAACTCGCCGCGCGCATTGCTGGACGCATCCAGGCGGAGACGCTGACCGAACGCCGCTATCACTTCATGGAGTTCTGCGGCGGTCACACGCACGCGATTTCCCGCTTCGGCGTCGCCGATCTTCTACCCGGTAACGTGTTGATGATCCACGGTCCCGGCTGCCCGGTTTGTGTGTTGCCGATCGGGCGCATAGATCTCGCGATTCGCCTCGCGCTCGAACACGACGTGATCCTCTGCACGTATGGGGACACGATGCGCGTGCCTGCCTCGTGCGGTCTATCGCTCCAGCGGGCCAAGGCGCGCGGGGCGGACATCCGCCTTGTGTATTCGCCGCACGACGCGCTGCGCATCGCGCGCGAGCATCCGGAACGCGAAGTCGTCTTTTTCGCAATCGGCTTCGAGACCACTACGCCGCCTACCGCGCTCGTCGTGAGCGAAGCGGCAGACTGCGGCGCGGAGAACTTTAGCGTGCTGTGCTGCCATGTACTCACGCCCGCGGCGATGACACATCTACTCGCCGAGCCGTCCGTCGACGCGAACGCGGTGCTGCTCGACGGCTTCGTCGGCCCCGCGCACGTGAGTGTTGTGATCGGCTCCGCGTCTTACGAGACCTTCGCGCAGAGGTATCGCAAGCCGGTCGTGATTGCCGGGTTCGAACCGCTCGACGTGCTGCAGGCGATCCTCATGCTGGTGCGTCAGGTCAACGATGGCCGCGCGGAGGTCGAGAACGAGTTCGCGCGCGCCGTCACGCGCGCGGGCAACGCGGCCGCGCAGGCGCTCATGCAGGAGGTGTTCGAAACGCGGGAGTCGTTCGAGTGGCGCGGCTTGGGCGAGGTCCCATTGAGCGGGCTGCGCATTCGCCCGAAGTACGCGCGCTACGACGCCGAACTCCGCTATGAACTCTTGTACCGGCCCGTCGCCGATCACCGCAAATGCGAGTGCGGAGCGATCCTGCGAGGTCTAAAACACCCGCGCGACTGCACAATGTTCGGCACGGTCTGCACGCCCGAGAATCCCATCGGCTCGTGCATGGTGTCCAGCGAAGGCTCTTGCGCCGCGCATTTTTCTTATGGTCGCTTTAAGGACATTCGAGTCGTCAAAGCATGAGCCCAGTCCACACATCCCCGGTGAAGCCCGCCTACGTGCGGCCCCTAGACTTTCGCGACGGCCGCATCCACATGGGCCACGGCGCGGGTGGCCGCGCATCGGCGCAATTGACCCGCGAGCTGTTCGTCGCAACCTTCGATAACGAATGGCTGCGCCAGGGCAACGACCAGGCCGCCATTCCGCAGCTTGCGCCCGGGCCCGGCGAGCGCGTGGTGATGACCACCGACGCGCACGTCGTCTCGCCGCTGTTCTTTCCCGGCGGCGACATCGGCAGCCTCGCCGTGCACGGCACCGTCAACGACATCGCGATGGCGGGCGCACGGCCTTCGTATCTCAGCGCGAGCTTCATCCTGGAGGAGGGCTTCCCGCTGGCGGATCTGCTCCGCATCGTCGAGTCAATGGCTGCTGCGTCGCACGCTTGCGGCGCTCCGATCGTGACGGGCGACACCAAGGTCGTCGAGCGCGGCAAGGGCGATGCCGTGTTCATCACCACGACCGGGATCGGCGTCGTGCCCTCGGGCATTCACATTGATGGCGCGCAGGCGCGGCCCGGCGACGTTGTGCTGCTCTCGGGCACTATCGGCGAGCACGGCGTGGCGATCATGTCGCTACGCGAGGCCCTGGGCTTCGACACGGAGATCCGCTCGGACAGCGCCGCGCTGCATACGCTCGTGGCGGACATGGTTGCCGTCGCGCCCGGTGTGCGCGTTCTGCGCGACCCGACTCGCGGCGGACTGGCCACAACCCTGAACGAGATCGCCGGCCAGTCGGGCGTCGGGATGCGCATTCAGGAGCGCGCAATTCCCGTGCTACCGCAAGTCGATGCGGCGTGTGAACTGCTCGGCCTCGATCCGCTTTATGTCGCCAACGAAGGCAAGCTGGTTGCAATCTGCGCAAGCGCCGACGCGCCGCAACTGCTCGCCGCGATGCGCGCACATCCTTTGGGCGCGGCGGCGGTGTGCATCGGTGAGGTGGTCGAGGACGCGCACGGCTTCGTGCAGATCGAAACGAAAATCGGCGGACGGCGCATCGTCGACTGGCTTTCGGGCGAGCAGTTGCCGCGGATCTGTTGATCCGTTTGCGGCGATAGGTATCGGGAGACTGAGAATGCTTTTGGATCATCAGGTCTCTAGTCGCGTTGCCTTCGCCGGGAGCTTTGAATAATCCATCCCCTTACGGCGTCGATCGAGCAATGAGGTCTCCAGTCCCGCCCTCGCTGCAGCAGCCGTCGACCGCGCTCGTGGTCGAGCCCACGCTACATTCAGACTCTATTGCGAGGAATGCTTTCCAATTCATTGTTGCCTGAGCGCTTTATCAGCAGCGGACTGTACCCGCCTCTCCTGGCCGGACAATCTCGCCTAACGTCAATGCCCCGCCCAACGGAAAGCTTCTTCATCGGCTCGACGACCGAACATTCACGCCGCCCGAGGGGACCCATCAGGACGCGAAGGCGGACTGTTCGAATACTTGGATGACCGCAGTCATCGTCATTCCTCAATTTGTTTTGTCTCCCGAAAGCAGTTTTCTCGGGATGCTTTCAAAGCTCAGCAGACCACGGATGCGGTTGCATAACTCAGATCGGCAAGAACGAAGTTTCGCAGACGCGCGGCGTGACAAGTTGGCCGCTGGCAAAATCGCGCGAATGAATCTTATTGCACCTATGACGACAATATTTTCAGAAAATCCTTACCATCCAGCCCGTGTTGTCAACGAGTAGACTGTACCAACCGAACGCTGCGAGTCGTCACGGTTAATTTAGCTTGGGAGAGACACCTATCTGGGTTGTCGGATAGAGATGCACTATCTTCCCGAATGATTGACCTGATTTATCGTACCGTGCTGGCAATCGATAGCCTTTCGCCCTGTAACCGCCTAACGAAGACGACACAGGGTTTATATCTTGCGTGCCGAGAAAAGGGCAGCGTATTTGGCCTGTTCGACGGAGCAAATCAATGCATGTTCTCGATGTCAATCAAATGACCGACTTTCTTTTGAATTCGTTTAAGTTGGTTTCGATCTTCGCGACCGTGTGCAGCGCGCTCGAGCTATTCTTTCCGGCTCATCGATACAGCTTCGCATCGTACCTTCGCGGCGCACGGAACTGGGCGATTCGGATTGGATGCGGCGCGCTAATCTGGCACTTGTACGCTGTGGGCTTGCAATGGTTAGGCGTCAAGCCGCTCCTGACGGTCAATATTTCAACAGTGCTTCACTCTGACAACGCAGTTATCAAGACGGCTTTCGCCATCCTTTCAGGCGTTTTGGTCGCAATTGCCGGTGACTTCTTTTACTACTGGATGCATCGTGCACAGCACGCCGTGCCATTCCTCTGGCGCTTGCACGCTACACATCACTCGATTCGCGAACTGACAGCGTGGAATTGCAATCATCACATTTCCGAGCCGGTTATCTACGCCTTGTTTGTAGCATTACCGCTCGCGCTGATCCACTTCGAGTCTGGCGTGGTGCCGGCTGCTGCCATGACCCTCATTACCTTTCAGGCGCACCTCTCACACTCCAGCACGCGCATCAACCTTGGGCCTCTGCGATATATCATCGGAGACGGTCAGTTCCACCGAATTCATCACTCAACTCAGCCGCATCACCGGCACCGGAACTACGGGTTCTTTACGACCATCTGGGACACGATCTTCAGCACGGCATACTGGCCGAAACGGGACGAATGGCCCGAAGTGGGCCTTCGCAATCAACCCGAGCCCCTCACCGTGCGCGACTACTTTATGTTTCCGTTTGATCGACGTCGCTGGTCTGCGGCTAAGATCGCAAACGATGTATAAGAACGTCGACATTAGAGATCGAGCGCAGTGGGAAGGTCATGCTGGAACTCGGTTTGACGAGGTCAGGAACCAGAAAAACACCAAATCATCTCGAAGAACAAGCCAAAGATCGGTGAAGCCGCTGAATTCGCTCGTGCCTACCACACTTTACGTAGTCCTTATACTTATGTGCGGTAAAGACACGCGTCGGTTTCGATCAGTAGAAGAACCTCCGAACCTCAGTGTCTGCGTGTACATCGTCTTCCGGACAAGCAGTTTCTGATGGACGATATCGGCATAGCCGAGAGCCTCATAGAGACGATGAATAGCGACTGTGCAGCGTTCATGTGCAAGGCAGATGCAGCGACCATTGTTTGAAATCTGACCGTCGCACTTGAGTGTTGCTTCGATAAATACCCACGTAACGCACTAAAATTACAATTTATCACCTTAGTGTGAGCTGGCGTTTGGACGTAAAAGGGAGCACGAATAGGTCGTTGCTCATTGCGAGCTTTCTCATGTTTGAGTAACCAGCGAAGATAGAGCTCCATGTGGCTTTTCTATTCTGCCTTGAAAGCATCAATCTTTAAGCAACCGCCACGAAGCGTTTAAGCGTCCGGTTACAGAACAGCAAGTCGAGATAAAGGTCATCATCATCGATCTGGAGTCGCTTCTGCCGGGCGAAGAAGGTAAAGCCATCTCTTAGTTCGAGGAGCAACTCTTCCATTCCCCGAAGGACTGCATCTCATTCATGACGAAGCACTGCGACTTAGAAGTCATCTTCCCTACCCCGTCCGCAGCTGCACTCGCCGAATTTCGCTAGTGCCTTCTCCTATCGGAGCGACGCATGCGAAGGCGTCGGTATGCCACGGCAGTTCGGCCATCGGCACGGCGGAGGGAAAACAGGCAACCGAGGCCACGGATTGGATCTCCGAAGACCCGCAACGCTTCGCCGCCAGCTGAGTCGGATGGTGCCACATGGTTAGGTGCATGTACCAAGGGAAAGACAGCAATAAATTGATACTAAAGATTATATTGTTTGCGAGCATTTCTGGATTTTAGTGGTGGGCGCACGCGATATGGGGCTCAACGAACCTTGGTGTGCCGGCACGGGATTGATTCACTCTAGCCAGACCAAAGGCAGAGACGGCCTAATGATTTTGTCAAGCAAGCGGCAGCCGTTCGGGCATTGGATTCCTGTTGTGGAGTATTGCCGACAGTACTTTCACACGCCTCCTGGCAAGAGCAATGATGATCTGATGATGGCGCTTCGCTTTTTTACGTTTGAAGGCAGCGCTCTTGGGACAGCGCATGGATGCAAATGCCGACTGATAGAAGATCCGCTTCAAACGCTTGTCGCCCTTCTGGGGCCGTTTAAGCCAACTGGATTTGCCCGTGGGGCCCCAGAACATTGCTACTCCCCGATGTGCCGAATGAATTCCCATAGTCGGGTGGGCGTTCGACACGTCTGCGCCTGCGTCCTCGTGCTGCGCGATAAGAGACGGAAACGTGACAAAGTGTCGTCAGCCACCGTATATTCGCGAACGGCCGCTAACCTGCATGCGGGAAAAAGAGCCTGCTGCAAGCAGAGGAACCAGGTATTGTCTGAGGCGCAGCGAGATACGCGCGATAGCCACCGTTCCGTCAAGCCGGATCTTTGGGTATTTGAGATGGCCCGTGAAATCACTGAATGACAGCACGAGACTGCACTAGACGGCATTGAGGTACCGCGTGATCGCGGTGAGCCGCCGATTTTCCAGACACTGTCTGGAAAATCTCTCCCTCGGGCGAGGCGAGATGGAAGTCGCGCATGCTAGCCAGATTGGCCCGGCCGATCTCGCGGCCAAAGCGGCGTGTTAAGTCTTCGGCGAGGTATGCGATGATCACTTGCCTCTAGCCAGCGCGCGCCCAGCGGAGAATCGTTCGGCATGGATTTAGCTGTCAAGGCTCCTATATCGGCGAACGCGTTGCCATCCCCTATGATCGCCACAAGCGCAAACACAGTGCAAGTCGCCGACCTGAAGAGCGAGATCGCCAATCTGCTACGTAAATGGATCACAAAATACCTGCTGGAGCGGGAGAAAGGCATCTCGCCTGCACCACAGGAGCCTGTTGCTGAGCATCACGAGACGGCGCCTGCGGCAGCAGTGATCGATGGCGTGGCCATCGACCTTCTGGGTCCGTGCAAGGCCGCATCACCCACGAAAACGTCATCTGCATTCGTCCCCGTCGTTTCGGTG
>NZ_JBFRCK010000051.1:0-27051 GCF_040965775.1 Paraburkholderia sp. BR10954 | reverse complement strand
AACAGGACCGTGAAACGACTCCACGCCGATGATAGTGCGGATTGCCCGTGTGAAAGTAGGTAATCGTCAGGCTCCCCCAAAAGCCAGAAACCCCACCCGCAGCGGTGGGGTTTTTGCGTTTACGCGGCCGTCATCGGCAGAGGTGACGTTTCCGTGACAGTCCAGCCGCCGCAATTCGACAATACGACGCCGGAAAGTGCGCGCGTCAACTCTCTTTCAATCGTTCGCGCTATGCTCACGTATTCCTTTCGGAAGCGCTCGCATTCAACGCCCTATGAAATCAGATCTGGCATTGCAACTACGGCGCGGATTCGTCGGGCATGGTCTGCGGTTTCCGGTTCTTGCCGACGCTTGCCTGACGGCCGATCGACGCGGACGAAGTCGTCGATTGGTTCCGCGCGAGTGAGGACGATGCCGACGCTACCGCAAAGGACGGTGGCGAGTTTCTGTGACTTCACTTCAATCTCGCGCATAGCGCGAGCGAGCGCTGGATGCGCACGCAACCCGATCTGCCCGAAGCGTTTTTCGACGCCTTGCGCGCAATTTTCCGCTTGCTGGCGAGGCCGCCTCGCTGGCTTCATGTGGAAGACGTGCAGGATCTGCGTGAATCGACGGAGGAGTTCTCGGTCGTGCTTTCCGACGTGGCCGGATTGATCGAGCGGGTTAGATTGCTGCAGGAAGAAATCGCCTCGCGTCTCGAGGAGCAGAACAACCGCACGCTATTCACGCTGACGCTCGTCACGGTGCTGGCGATGCCAATCAATATCATTGCCGGTTTCTTCGGCATGAATGTCGGTGGCATTCCGCTCGTCGAGAACAAGCATGGATTTTGGGTGATGGTGTTGCTGGTCGCCGGCTCTACCGGGCTGACAGGCTGGTGGGCATTTAGCCGCAGAAGGGAGCGCTAGAACGCACAGCAGACTCGGCCCGCTTCTTACGAGGCCAAACCCACCGGCGTGATTGAAACCAGAAGATGCCCGTCTTTGAATACGCTTTGCAACGATCCAAAGAGGGCAAGTACTCGTCGATTACTCGAGTGCGTTATTCGAGCGCGGCAGCCGGCCCAAAGAACTCATAACGGCTCTGCGATTCCGGCACGCCGATCGCCTTCAGGCCTTTCTTGATCGCCTTCATGAACGCGATGGGCCCGAGGAAATACACGTCGACGTCACGCGTTTCCGGCAGCCACTTCTTCAGATTCGCTTCGTCGACGTAACCGACTGCGTGCGCGTCGGCATCGCCATCACGGCGCTGCTCGTAGCAATAGAAGCGCTTCAGTTGCGGATGGCGCGCGGCCAATGCATCGATCGCGCCGCGGAACGCATGCACGCCACCATGACGGGACGCGTGAATGAAATGCACCGGACGATTGGTCTTCAGCGCGGCTTGCAGCATCGCCATCGTCGGCGTGATACCGACGCCGCCGCTGATCAGCACCAACGGCTTGTCGCCGGTTTGCAGCGTAAACTCGCCGGCCGGCGCGAACAGTTCGAGCGTGTCGTTTTCGTTGATCTGTTCGTGCAGATACTTCGACACCGTGCCATTCGGTTCACGTTTCACGCTGATGCGATATTCGCGACCATCGCTCATTGCTGACAGCGAATAGTTCCGACGCACTTCTTCGCCGTCGATCATTAGACGCACGCCAATGTACTGCCCCGGCTTAAATGCGAGCAATTCGCCGCCGTCATCGGGACGCAGATAGAACGACGTGATCTCGTCGCTTTCACGCACTTTGCGCGCGACGCGGAACAGCCGCGTGCCGCGCCAACCGCCGGGCGCTGCTGCGCTTTCGGCGTAGATCTTCTCTTCGAGTCCGATCAACAGATCGGCGAGTTGCTGATACGCGGCGGCCCACGCTTCGATCACGGCGTCGGTTGCGACGTCCGCGCCGAGTACTTCGCGAATCGCACGCAGCAGGCACTTGCCGACGATCGGATAGTGCTCAGGCTGCACGTTCAACGACACGTGCTTGTTGATGATCTGCGCGACGAGCCCGCCCAGTTGCTCGAGCTGATCGATATGGCGCGCGTACATCAGCACGCCGTTGGCCAACGCGCGCGGTTGCATGCCGCTCGCCTGATTGGCTTGATTGAACATCGGGCGCACTTCCGGATGTTCGCCGAGCATCAGATTGTAGAAGTGCGTGGTGAGCGCCTCGCCGCCGCTTTCCAGGAGCGGCACGGTTGCTTTGATAATCGCGCGGTGTTCGGCGGATAGCATATTTTCAAGTCCTGATGAGAGTCTGTATGAGCGTCTGTCTATCAGCGAGTGTCACAGCCGGTTTCGGCAGACTGTCTCCACTATCCACGAATCGTGCCAGGTATAAAATGCATTTAGATCAACGATCTGGCAAATAAAATGGTCCATTCGACCCTAGTCGAAAAGACTCGACCCGCAGTCGATCTGACTACCGAGGCGGTCCTCGACGTTCTTACCCCGCTGATTCTCGACCTGTCGCGCGAGCTGTCCGAGCGCGAGCGTTATCGGCGGCTGCTCAGCGCGCTGCGCTCGCTGTTTCCTGGCGACGCGGCGGCATTGCTGCGCCTGGAAGGCGATACGCTGGTGCCGCTCGCGATCGACGGCTTGAGCAGTGATACGCTCGGGCGGCGTTTTCGCGTCGCCGAGCATCCGCGCTTTCAGGAGCTGCTGGCCCAGCCAGGGCCGACGCGCTTCGCGGCTGACTCCGATCTACCCGATCCCTACGATGGCCTCGTGCAAGGCATGGCAGCCGGGCATCTCGAAGTGCACGACTGTCTGGGGTGTCCGCTGTTCATCCGCGGCGAGCCTTGGGGGCTGCTCACGCTCGACGCACTCGACCCGGCGCGCTTCAACACGCTC
The DNA here is from genome assembly GCF_040965775.1 of Paraburkholderia sp. BR10954. Taxonomy (NCBI): domain Bacteria; kingdom Pseudomonadati; phylum Pseudomonadota; class Betaproteobacteria; order Burkholderiales; family Burkholderiaceae; genus Paraburkholderia; species Paraburkholderia sp. BR10954. Next base: position 24,210 of record NZ_JBFRCK010000051.1, on the reverse strand, counting down.
GACATGGCTTCGCTGCAAGCATTTCTCGGCCTCGCGGCCGCGACCGTCAGCGTCGTCGAACGCATCGACGCGTTGGCGCGCAATGGCGAAGAGGCACAGCGTCGCGCGGAAGCTTATCGGCTGGCGAGCAGCGAGAGCCGGCGCGAGCTGATCGGCAGCAGCAATGCGCACCGCCGAATGGTGAAGGAAATCGAGGTGGTGGCCGCCAGCGATCTGACCGTGCTCGTCACCGGCGAGACCGGCGTCGGCAAGGAGTTGGTCGCGAACGCGATCCACGCGCTGTCGCGGCGCGCGAACAAGCCGTTGATCAGCCTGAACTGTGCGGCATTGCCCGATACGCTCGTCGAGAGCGAGCTGTTCGGGCACGTGCGCGGCGCGTTTTCGGGAGCGTCGGCGGACCGGCGCGGCAAGTTCGAACTCGCCGACGGCGGCACCATTTTCCTCGACGAGGTGGGTGAGTTGCCGCTCGCGGTGCAGGCGAAGCTGTTGCGCGTGCTGCAGAACGGCCAGTTGCAGCGCATCGGCTCGGACCACGAACACAGAGTCGACGTGCGGCTGATCGCCGCAACCAATCGCGATCTCGCCGAAGAAGTGCGCGCGGGCCGCTTTCGCGCCGACCTCTATCATCGCCTCAGCGTGTATCCGCTGCGCGTGCCACCGTTGCGCGAGCGTGGCCGCGACGTGCTACTGCTGGCGGGCTTCTTCCTCGAAGACAATCGCTCGCGGCTCGGTTTGCTGAGTCTGCGTCTTGCGGCCGACGCGCAGGCCGCGTTGCTGCACTACTCATGGCCCGGCAATGTGCGCGAACTCGAGCATTTGATCGGACGCAGTGCGCTGAAGGCGTTGGCGGCCAGTCGTGAGCGCCGCCGTATTCTGACGTTGACGGCCGCGGACTTCGCGTTGTCCGACGCACAGAATCAGGAAGCCAATCAAACAGCCGCGCAGAGCGAGGAAAGCGAGACGAAAGACTTTCGCAGCGCGGTCACCGAGTTCGAACGCAATCTCGTTCTCGAAGCGCTGATCCGCAATAGGCAAAACTGGGCGGCGGTCGCGCGCGAGCTAGGGCTGGACCGGGCGAATCTGAATCGGCTGGCCAAACGGCTCGGGCTCAAATAAGCGAGCAGGTGAAGGAGCATCGTTGCGGCGCGCAAATGCGACCAGGCGAGGCCACATCGGATCACGCCGAAAACAGATTGTCAGCGCCGCGCGCTAGGCCTAACGTCTTAACCAAAGCCAAAGGCCCGCTTCGGAAAATCGAACTTCGCGGCACACAGCGCGTCGGTCATAGTGGGCCCTAACGAGGACCAACACACTAAACCAGGAGACTCCGCCATGTCCGCTGCCCCACAGAAGCTCGACGATTGGCTCAACAAGCAGGCGGTGGCCGAAGACGACATCACCGCGTTTCCGTTAGCGGCGCTCGCCGCCACGCTCGATCGCGAGGAAAGCGGCGACACCGTGCCGCCGTTGTGGCACTGGCTGTACTTTCTGCCGGTCGCGCCGCTATCCGAAGTCGGTCCCGATGGACATCCGAAGCGTGGCGGTTTTCTGCCACCCGTGCCATTGCCGCGCCGCATGTGGGCGGGTGGCCGGCTCACGTTTCATGCGCCGCTGAAGATCGGTGAGCATGCGCGGCGCACGTCGACGATCGCCAGCATCGAGGACAAGACCGGCCGCTCGGGCCGCCTCGTGTTCGTCACCGTGCAACATACGATCGAAGTCGATGGCGAGTTAAAGCTCGAAGAGGAGCACGACATCGTCTATCGCGACGCGCCGCAGGAGGGAGCGCGGCCGCAACAGCCGGCGCCCGCACCCGAAGGCGAAACGTGGCGCCGCACGATCGACGCCGATGCCGTGATGCTGTTCCGCTACTCGGCGCTGACTTTCAACGGCCATCGCATTCACTACGACCATCCCTATGTCACGCAAGTCGAAGGCTATCCGGGCCTCGTCGTGCATGGCCCGCTGATCGCGACGCTGCTCGTCGATCTCGTGCGCCGCGAACTGCCGCAAGCGACGCTGCAAAGCTTCGCGTTTCGCGCGCTTCGCCCCACGTTCGCGGATCAGCCGTTCACGGTATGCGGCAAGCCCGCCGCCGACGGCAAGACCATCGACCTGTGGGCGAAGGACCACGAAGGTTATCTGACCATGCGCGCGACCGCCGCGCTCGCCTGAATTCCACGGGACTCGACTATGCAAACCACGCAACACGATTCGTTCCAGGACATTCGAGAGGCCGTGCGCGATCTGTGTCAGCAGTTTTCCGGCGAGTACTTTCGCAAGATCGACGAGGCGCGCGGCTATCCGGAAGAGTTCGTCGACGCGCTGACGAAGGCCGGGTGGCTCGCCGCGCTGATTCCGCAGGAGTTCGGCGGCTCGGGGCTCGGGCTCACGGAAGCGTCGGTGATCATGGAAGAGATCAATCGCGCGGGCGGCAACTCGGGCGCGTGCCACGGGCAGATGTACAACATGGGCACGCTGTTGCGGCACGGTTCGGAAGAGCAGAAGCGCAAGTATCTGCCGAAGATCGCGAACGGCGACTTGCGTCTGCAATCGATGGGCGTGACCGAGCCGAGCACCGGCACCGATACGACGAAGATCAAGACCACCGCCGAACGGCGCGGTGACCGTTACGTGATCAACGGTCAGAAGGTGTGGATCTCGCGCGTGCAGCACTCGGACCTGATGATCCTGCTCGCGCGCACCACACCGCTCGCGGACGTGAAGAAGAAATCGGAGGGCATGTCGATCTTCATCGTCGATCTGCGCGAAGCGATCGGTCATGGCCTGACCGTGCAGCCCATTTTGAACATGGTCAATCACGAGACCAACGAACTCTTTTTCGACAACCTCGAAATCCCGGCCGAGAATCTGATCGGCGAGGAAGGGCAAGGCTTCAAATACATTCTCGATGGCCTCAACGCGGAGCGCACGCTGATCGCCGCGGAGTGCATCGGCGACGGTTACTGGTTCGTCGACAAAGTCACCGAGTACGCGAAGGAGCGCGTCGTGTTCGGCAGGCCGATAGGACAGAACCAGGGCGTGCAGTTTCCGATCGCGCGTTCGTTCATCAACGTCGAGGCAGCGAGCCTGATGCGCTTCGAAGCGGCACGTCGTTTCGACGCGCATCAACCGTGCGGCGCGCAAGCGAACATGGCGAAGCTGCTCGCTGCGGACGCGTCGTGGGAAGCGGCCAATGCGTGCCTGCAATTTCACGGCGGTTTCGGCTTCGCGTGCGAATACGACGTCGAGCGCAAGTTTCGCGAAACGCGTCTGTATCAGGTCGCACCGATCTCGACCAATCTGATTCTCTCGTACGTGGCCGAGCATATCCTCGGGCTGCCGCGTTCGTTCTGACCCGCTGGCGGACATCATGAGACCACTCGACGGTATCAAGGTCATCACGCTCGAACACGCGATCGCCGCGCCGTTCTGCACGCGTCAACTGGCCGATCTCGGCGCGCGCGTGATCAAGATCGAACGGCCCGGCGTCGGCGATTTCGCGCGCGGCTATGACGAACGCGTGCATGGGCTGTCGTCGCACTTCGTGTGGACCAATCGCTCGAAAGAAAGTCTTTCTCTCGACCTCAAGCAGCCCGCGGCGGCGGAGATTCTGGATGCATTGGTTGCCGATGCCGACGTGCTCGTGCAGAACCTCGCTCCGGGTGCGGCCGAACGGCTCGGCCTCGGCTACGACACGTTGAGCCAGAAGTATCCGAAGCTGATCGTCTGCGATATTTCCGGCTACGGGGCGGACGGTCCGTATCGCGACAAGAAGGCGTACGACCTGCTGATTCAAAGCGAGTCCGGCTTTTTGTCGATCACCGGCTCTCCTGGCGCGCCAGCGAAGGCGGGCTGCTCGATCGCGGATATCGCGGCGGGCATGTACGCTTATTCGAACATCCTGAGCGCGCTGTTGCAGCGGGGACGCACGGGGCGCGGTTGCCGTATCGACGTGTCGATGCTCGAGAGCATGGTCGAGTGGATGGGTTATCCGCTCTACTACGCGATCGACGGTCAGTCGCAGCCCGCGCTCGCGGGCGCCGCGCATGCAACGATCTATCCCTATGGCCCGTTTCCCGCTGGCGACGGCAAGACGGTCATGCTCGGCCTGCAGAACGAACGCGAATGGAAGCTGTTCTGCGAGCGCGTGCTCGAACAGCCTGAGCTAACAACGGACGAACGCTTCGCATCGAACTCGAAACGCACTGCGGCGCGCAACGCATTGCGCGAGGTGATCGTCGCGGCGTTCGCGAAGCTGAGTGCCGCGCAGGTGATCGAGCGACTCGATCAGGCAGGCATAGCGAACGCGCAGATGAATACGCTCGCGGACGTGTGGGCGCATCCGCAACTGAAGGCACGCGAGCGCTGGCAGGAAGTCGGCACGGCAGCGGGCACGATACCGGCATTGCGGCCTCCGGGTTTGCCTTCCGACATCGAGCCTCGGGTGGACCCTGTACCTACGCTTGGTCAACATACCGAATCAATTCTGCGCGAGCTTGGTTACGACAATGCGCGCATCGACGCGCTGCGCGCGGCCGGCACGATCTGATTCAGTAAGCCTGTTTCGGTTCGCGCCCGCATGCATGTGATGCGGGATGACAAGCCGGTATTCCGAACGAACCCGATGCAACCTGGCATCACACGGCGCACGACACTCATGAACGACCATCCCAGTCTCACGCTCGCCACTTTCGCTGCGCAACTCGACTTCGACAATATCCCGAACGAGGTCGTCGAGCGGACCGTCAACCTGTACGTCGATTGGCTCGGCTCGGCGCTTGCAGGCAAAGGCGCACGCCCGGTCGAGACGATCGCTCGGTTTGCGCGCGCGGCGGCCGGTGCGACGAACGAGGGCCTCTGCGAGGTACTGATCGATCGCGGCCGCACGACGCCGTATTTCGCTGCGATGATCAACGGCGCGGCATCGCATTTCGCCGAACAGGACGACGTGCACAATGGCTCGGTGTTTCATCCTGCGACCGTGGTGTTTCCGGTTGCGCTCGCGTTGGCACAGGCAAAGCGAGCGTCGGGGCGCGACTTCATCACGGCGGCCGTGGCGGGATACGAGGTCGGCATTCGCATCGGCGAATTTCTCGGGCGCTCGCACTACAAGGTGTTTCACACCACGGGCACGGTCGGTACGCTCGCAGGGGCGGCAACTGCAGGACGATTGCTGGGCTTGGCGTCGTCGCAGATGCTCGATGCGTTCGGCTCGGCGGGCACACAGGCTAGCGGCTTGTGGGAATTTCTGCGCGACGCCGCCGACTCGAAGCAACTTCACACCGCGATGGCCGCCGCGAACGGCCTGATGGCCGCGCAACTCGCCGCCGACGCCTTCAAGGGTGCGACGCACATTCTCGAAGGCGCGCAGGGCATGGCCGCGGGCATGTCGAGCGATGCCGATCCGGCTCGCCTCGTCGATCGCCTTGGCAGCCGCTGGGCGACCGCGGAGACGTCGTTCAAATATCACGCGGCGTGCCGCCATACGCATCCGGCCGCCGATGCGCTGCTCGCTGTGGTGCGGGCGCATCGTCTCGCGCCGCGCGACATCGCGAAGGTCGTCGCGCACGTGCATCAAGGCGCGATCGATGTGCTCGGTCCCGTGATCGCGCCGCGTACCGTGCATCAGGCGAAGTTCAACATGGGTACGGTGCTCGGACTCGTCGCGCATCACGGCTATGCGGGCATGACCGAATTCGAGCAGGGTTTCGACGCGAGCGAAATCCTTGTGTTTCGCGACAAGGTCACGATGATGCTCGACGCTGAAGTCGACGCCGCCTATCCTGCGCGCTGGATAGGCAAGGTCACGGTGACCACGACCGACGGCCGTGTTTTCGATGGGCGTGTCGATGAGCCAAAGGGCGATCCAGGGAACACGTTGTCGCGCGACGAGATCGCGATGAAGCTGCATCGGCTAGCGGCATTCTCGGGTGCGGCCAGTGAAGAGGAAGCGGCGCAACTGCTTCGCCGGGCGTGGGGTGTTGCCGAAGTGGCGCAGATTGGCCCGGTATTCGATGCAACTGCGCGCACGATGGTGGCGGCATGAGCGCGCTGCCCCGGTCATATCTGTTCGTGCCAGGGAATCGGCCTGAGCGGTTCGACAAGGCCTATGCGGCCGGCGCGGATGCGGTGATTCTCGATCTGGAAGACGCGGTGCAGCCGGATCAGAAAGTGCCGGCGCGCGCGGCGGTGGTGGCCGCGGTATCGGCTAACGCATCGCGGGCCGTGTGGGTGCGTATCAATGGCTCGGATACGCCTTGGTTTTCAGATGACGTTGCTGCGCTCGTTTGTCAGAGCGGCGTCGCCGGAATCGTGCTGCCGAAGGCTGAGACGCGCGAACAGATCTGCGCGGTGCTGGCGAACGCGCATCCGGCGTTAAGCGTACTGCCGATTGTCGAGACTGCGTGCGGGTTCGCGAATCTTGCGGCGTTATGCGGCGCGCCGCGCGTGCTGCGTATCGTGTTCGGTACGCTGGATTTTCAGGTCGATCTGGGCATCGATGGGGATGGCGAGGAGTTGCATCTGTTTCGCTCGCAGATCGTGCTTGCATCGAGGTTGGCCGGCATCGGTGCGCCGGTGGATGGCGTATCGACGGCCACTACCGATGCTGATGCGGTGCAAGCCGATGCACGGCGCGGGCGGCGGTTTGGTTTCGGCGGCAAGCTTTGCATTCATCCGAAGCAGATCGAGGCGGTGCACCGCGCATATGCATGGAGTGACGCCGAGGTGGAGTGGGCGCGACGCGTGCTTGCGGCTGTCGAGGCGAGCCATGGCGGGGCAGTCGCCGTGGATGGAAAGATGGTCGATATGCCGGTGGTCCTGCGGGCGCGGAGAGTTTTGGGCAACTCCGAGAGCTTCTGACAACGCCGTGTTTGTCGTGCCCTCATAGCAGGATTCCTACATCGCCTGCTGGTCATTCGGACGACGTACCAGTAAGCACCTCACCCAAGGGAATACCCTCCCATCATCGCACTTGAATAGTTAGCAGGTCACATGCTAGATTGAATTGTTATCGGTAACAATATTCGCCGAAAATCAAAAGGATCTGTTCCTTTCAGCACGTCAGAAAAATACCTTCCCGATGAGTACTATTCAAAATCCAGTTCTGCGCGGCTTCAACCCGGACCCTTGTATATGCCGTGGCAAAGATGCGTGGTATATCGCGGTTTCAACGTTTGAATGGTATCCGGGCGTTCTCATTTACGAATCGAAAGACTTCGTCAATTGGGAACTCAAGGCCACGCCTCTGGACAGGTTATCGCAATTGAACCTGATCGGAGAGCAGCCGTCCGGAGGCATATGGGCGCCAGCCCTGTCCTATCACGACGGTCTTTACTGGCTCGTCTATACCGACACCAAGGCATGGAAAGGCGAGCAGAAGATTTCCCCGCTGCGCGACATGCACAACTACCTCGTGACCGCCCCGGACATTGCCGGACCCTGGTCGGAGCCCGTCCATCTCGTCTCCGGTGGATACGATCCATCGCTGTTCCACGACGAATCCGGCAGAAAGTGGCTCGCTTATATCCGGCGCGACTTCAGAGGAATCCACGAAGATCTTTTCGTCGGAATCGTTCTGCGGGAATACTCGGTGCAGGAGGAAAAGCTGATCGGTGAAGAGCGCGTCATTTACAAAGGCGCCAACTTGAAGACCGATTACTTCATGAAATGTCAGATATACGAGGCTCCCCATTTATTGAAGAGGGGGGACTGGTACTACCTGATCACGGCGGAGGGCGGCACAGGCTATACGCATGCAACGTGCGTATCCAGGTCCCGCGATATCTTCGGTCCATACGAGTTCCATCCTGACACGCCGATGCTCACGTCGCGCGACGCGAATGGACGGATCCAGCGGACCGGCCACGGCAATCTGGTCGAAGGCCCGAATGGCCGGTGGTACATGACGTACCTCGGATCGAGACCAATCGATGCGCAAACGAAGCGCTCGCCGCTAGGCCGCGAGACCTGCATCGCCCCGATCGAATGGCATGCCGACTGGCCCCACCTCGCCACTGGCGGAGTGGTCCCCGCCGAATCTTTTGCGATCGACTCGGATATCGAGCAAAGGCTCGACAGCAGTTGGGCGATCGATTTCGGACAATGCGCCGCGCTGCCGCTGGAACTGCAGAGTCTGCGCATTCCCATTAGCGACGACTGGTGCAATCTTCACGACCGTCCGGGCTGTCTGCGGATAAGGGGACAAGAGTCACCAACCTCGCGCTTCCATCAAAGCATGCTGGCCTGTCGAATCCGTGACTGGCAGTTCGAGGTCGAAACGGCGCTGGAATTTTCGCCCAAGTCATATCTGCACATGGCTGGGCTCATGGCGCGTTACGACGAAAACACCTTTTACTACCTGTTCGTCACGCGCGACGACGACGGCACGAAAATCCTGTCCTACATGGAAATGGATGCGGGCAGCTTCGCCTATAGCAATCGACTGGCGACGCTGCCCGAGTCCACCGGGATCGACCTGCGGATTCGCGTCGTAGACGCAAAACTGAGCTTCTTCTATCGCGTGGCACACGGTGACTGGAAGGACCTCGGACTGGCAAAGGATTTCACGAAACTCAGCGATGAATATGCCACCCCAATCGGCTTCACGGGGGCTTTCGCTGGTATCACTGCCAATGACATGCTCGGTTTTCGCGAACCTGCCGACTTCAAGTCGTTCTCATATCGCCAATTGACCGGCTAGAGCTCGAATTTCGCTTCACCGCTGTCGCTTAATAATAAGGAAGACTTCATGCGCTTTCGTTGGAGACATCGCTATCTCGTGCTGCTGATTCTGTTCGCGATCTATCTGCTCTGTTACATGGACAGAATGATCATGGCGGCGGCTATTCCATTTATTGCGTCCGAGTTTCATCTGTCGGCGATGGAAATGGGAGGAATTCTCAGTGCGTTCTTCTTCAGCTACGCGCTATGTCAGATCCCGGCCGGCCTGCTGGCAGACAGATTCGGCCCGCGGCTGATGACGACGATCGGCATCACGTGGTGGACGATTTTCACCGCGCTTACCGGACTGTGCAATTCGCTCGGCTTGATGCTGGTGGTGCGTGTCGCATTCGGCGTCGGCGAAGCGCTCTTTCCTCCGGCCGCGTTCAAGGCGCTGTCGGCATGGTTCCCGAAGCGCGAATTGGGCCGGGCGACCGGGATGATGATGACCACGAATGCGCTGGGACCCGCTCTGGCTCCGCTGTTCGTGGCGGCCGTGCTGGCCGTGTGGGGATGGCGCGCGATTTTCACGAGTCTGTTCATCCCCGGTATCGCAATGGCGGTATTCGGCTGGATCTATATCAGAAACAGCCCGAAGGATAGCAAGCACGTTTCGAATATCGAACTAGAGGAAATCGGCACCAGCGAAAAGGCCCAGTCTGGCTCTGCCGGCAAAGCGGATTTTGCTGGACTGTTGAAAACGCCGCTGGTCTGGTGGTGCTTTGTCACCTTGTTCGTATTCAGCATCGCCTCGTGGGGAATCATGAGCTGGTTCCCGACGTACCTGCTGAAAGCGCGCGGCCTCTCGACGGCCAAAATGGGCATTATGGCGTCGGTGCCATTTCTGGTCGGCACGATTGCCTATTGCATCACGGGCTTTCTCTCCGACAAGTTCTTCCGCAATCGTCGCGAATTGCTTGTCGTCCTCGGCTGCATCGTGGCCGCCATCTTTGCCTATCTGACGGCCCATGCGGAGACCGTGGAAACGGCGGTGTTCTATCAGACGATCGGCTATTTCTTCTCGACCATGGCCGGCTGTTCGTTGTACACGATCCCGAACGTCGCGCTGCCGAACAAGGTCGTCGGATCGGCAATCGGCTTTGTCAACGCAGCGGGTCAACTGGCCGGATTTCTTTCTCCGCTGATCGTCGGTTACATCCTGACCAGCACGAGTAACGACTTCAATGTCGTGTTCCATCTTTTCGTCGGCTGCTTCTTGCTGGCTTCGGTTTCCGCATGGTTCATCAATACGAGGACGGATCGCAGCGACACCGTCACTCGGGCCGACGGTGGAGAAGTGGCCGCGCAGAACCAGACAGCCGGATAAATCGCGCGACGGGGCTTGGGCCGGCGATAATGCCAGCTCAGTCACTTGCTTTGAATCGCGCGACCATGAAATCGAGAATCGAAAATTTTTCGAGCGGCATCAGCGTGTTTGCGGCGGTAGTCGACGCCGGTACGTTCGCGGCTGCATCGGAAGTAATCGGAATGTCGCCGCCTGGTGTGAGCCGGGCGATTGCAAGGCTGGAAAGGAGATTGAAGATCCGGCTCTTCAATCGAACTACGCGGTCCGTGTCCCTGACGGACGAGGGCCGCCGTTTTTACGAGCAGGTCATGCCGCACCTCGCAGGGCTGGAGGAAGCCGCCGTGGCCGCGGCTGGCGGCGCATCGGCGATGCGGGGAAAGCTGCGGGTCAACCTCGATCCAGTGTGTTACCGGGCGATACTCGGGCAACGCCTCGACCAGTTCATGGACGCGCATCCTGAGCTCGAAATCGAGTTCATCGCGCGCGACCATCTGGGCGATCTCGTTCTCGAGGGCTTTGATCTCGCGCTGCGGTTCGGCGAGCCGAGGACATCGTCTCTCGTCGCACGCAAGCTGCTCGACACGGCCGTGGTCACGGTGGCCGCACCGTCGTACATCGCACGACGTGGGCGCCCGGCAAAGCCGGAAGATCTCGAAGGCCCAGGTCACCGTTGCCTGGAATTCCGTAATTCGGAGACGGGCAAGCCGTTCCCCTGGGAATTCCATCGCAAACGCAAGCACACTGTGATTGCGCCGCGCGGGCGATTGACGGTGAACGATCCTGGCGCGCTACTGAATGCGTGCCTCGCTGGCTCCGGTGTCGCGCAGATGCTTCTTTTCGGTGCCGAGCAACTGATTGCCGAAGGGCGGCTGATCAATCTCTTTCCCGACTGGCCTGACGAGCGCTATCCCCTGTACGCCTGCTACCCGTCACGCCATCACGTTCCGGCGAAGACGCGTGCCTTTCTGGAGTTCGTCGTCGAGTTGGCAAACGCTCACTCGTGAGCGGCCGTTACTCAAACGGCCTGCATTAACCAACCTCCACGCGGTTTCGCCCTCTGTCCTTGGCGCGATACAGCGCCAGGTCCGCGCGCTTGACGATGGCGTCGACGTCATCCTCACCAGGCTGGCGCTCGGTCACGCCGATGCTGACCGTAAATGGAATCGGCTTGCCGAGCCGCCACGGATGCTCGAAGTTCTGCTGCTCGATCGTCTGGCGCAAGTCTTCGGCCACGCTCGTCGCCTGTTCGATATCGAGGCCCGGCAGCGCGGCGACGAACTCCTCGCCGCCCCAGCGGGCAAACACGCCGATGCGCCAATCGGCGTTCATGACGACTTTGGCCATCACGCGCAGCACTTCGTCGCCAATGTCGTGTCCGTAACTGTCGTTGATCTTCTTGAAGTAATCGATATCGAGGAGAAAGATCGAAAGCTTGCTGTCCGACCCCAGCAGGTTCTCGACCGTGTCCGCGAATTCCCTTCGGTTGGGCAGGCCGGTCAGCTCGTCGGTCACGGCCTGTTTCTGCAGCAGATCCATCAATTGGACGCGATCGGCGATGTCGCGAATCACGGCGGTGAATTCGATCAGGCCGCCCACGTTGATCTTCGAGATCGCGATTTCGACGGGCAGCAGCGAGCCGTCGCGATGCAGCCCATAGATGCGGTTGCGCTCGTCCATTTGCCGCGAGCGCACCGGCGAGCGGGCGAACTGATGGACGTACTGGGAGTGATTGGCGCGATAGCGCTCGGGCAGCAGTTCCGTGATGGGGTGCCCCACCATCTCCTCGACCGAATAGCCGAAAAGGTTTTCCGCAGCGCGATTGAAGAGAGTGATGCAGTGCTGCTGGTCGATCGTAATGATCGCGTCATAGGCGGCGTCCACCACCGAGCGGAAACGCGACGTGCTGACTTCCAGCTCGTGCATCAACTCCATCTTTGCGGTGATCTCGAGACCCGTCACCATGATTTCGATCACCGAGTTCGCGCCTCTGTTGTGCCGCAGCGGCTTCAACGACAGGCGCCACCAGTGGGTTCCGTCTCTCAGGTCATAAGCCTGCTCGAGTTCGCGGGCGACGCCGGATTCAAAGCATTCGCTGAGCTTCTGACGGAATTCGGTTCGTGCGTAATTGGGAATCAGCGTGTCGAATGACGCCGGGAACGATTTGATGCTGTTGCGCTTGCCGCCCGTCATTTGCATGAAATGGTCGTTGCAGGCGGAAACCAACAGCTGTCCCCTCTCATCGCGCGCGACGATCGCGACGCTTGCGGCGATTTCGTCGACGATCGTCCGCATCGTGCAGGACCAGTCATCAACCATTCTGCCTCCGAGAATCTACCTGAATGCCCCCGTATGTTCTCCTGAACAGCACGCACGTCTACATTCAAATCATCCGGTGCGACCGGCTCCGAAGCTCGATATCGGGCCGCTTTGAAATGGGCATGGCCGGTCAACATGCGGGGAGAGTACATCGACAGAGTAGGCCGTAGTCCGATTTTTGGGAAGAATTTATTCCTGGAAATGAAGTACCAGACTCTGATGCGCTGCAGCCTTTCAGGTATGCAAATCGCTTCTTTTTCATCCCTTAATCAAACCGGAACACTCACCTCCAAAAAACCCAATTCCCACCCCACGTCGCCTGACGCACTCTTGAAGCCAACGGCCCGCACGATCCAACTACGGCCGTTCAGCGCTCTGCCCCGAGCCGCCGCATCCAACGAAGGCAGCCTCGCAGAACTGTTCCGCGCACGCGAGCCTCTCGCCCGTGCACCGCCTAAAGAGACAGGAGACACAATTTGCCCGCCCCCATCAACTCCGGCGCACGCCTCGACCGCCTGCCGATCAGCCGCTTTCACTGGAACATCCTCGGCCTGATCGGCGCAGGCGCTTTCCTCGACGCCTTCGACATCTATCTCGCCAACGGCGCGCTCGCGGCGATGGTCAAAACCGGCTTCACCGATCTGCGCCTCGGCTCGTTCTTCATCTCCGCGACCTTCATGGGCATGATGATCGGCGCGGGCCTGTCGGGCTATCTCGGCGACCGCTTCGGCCGACGCTATTCGTATCAGGCCAATCTCGCGATCTTCGGCCTCGCATCGCTCGCCGCCTGCTTCGCGCCGGACATCTACTGGCTGATCCTGCTGCGCTTCATCATGGGCATCGGCCTCGGCGCCGAACTCGTGGTCGCCGCCGGCACGCTGTGCGAATTCGTGCCACCCGCGACGCGCGGCCGCTGGACCGCGTTGCTCGCGCTGATCATCAACTCCGGTCTGCTCGGCGCGACCGCGGTCGGCTATTGGGTGATTCCACATCTCGGCTGGCGCTATATGTTCGCGATCGCGGGCGTCGGCGCGATGGTCGTGTGGTTCCTGCGGCATCGGATGCCGGAGTCGCCGCGCTGGCTCGAAACGGTTGGCCGGCTCGAAGAGGCGGAGGCCACCGTCGCCGCGATCGAGCGACAGGTCGAGGCGCGCGTCGGCAAGCTGCCGCCGGTCGCGCGCGTGGTCAGTCACGAGGTGCCGGCCGCGCCGTTCGCGGCGCTGTTCGCGCGCGGCATGATCGGCCGCACGCTGGTCGCCGCGCTGACCTGCATGGCGATCAACATGTCGTTGTACGGATTCGTCGCGTGGCTGCCGACGTTCTTCGTCAAGGAAGGTCTGACCATCGTGCAGTCGCTCGGCTTCGTGCTGCTGATGTCGTTCGGCGCGCCGGCCGGCGCCGTGGTCGGTTATCTCGTGACGGACCGCCTCGGGCGGCGCAACGGCATCGTGCTGTTCTCGCTTGCGACGATCGCGCTCGGCTTCGTCTACGTGCAGATGCGCGCGCCGGTGCCGATCGCGGTCGTCGGCTTCGCGCTCGTCACGACGATCTACACCGTCTGCACGCTCGGCCTGTTCGGCTATATCCCCGAGCTGTTTCCGACCGCGCATCGCTTGCGCGGCACCGGCGTGGCTGGCACGTGCGGCCGCGCGGCGTCGATGTCGACACCGTATGTCGCGCTGCTGCTCTACACGCAGTTCGGCGTGACGGGTGTGCTGACGATGGTCGGTGGCGTGCTGTTGTTGCTGAGCATCGCGATTCTCGCGCTGCGCATCGAAACGAGTCGGCAGACGCTCGAAGAGATCTCGCCCGATGCCGAGCTGATACCGCAAGCGGAGATGATGCAAGAGTCGGCATAGGCCGTACGCGCATGAAGGGAGGCCGTCGATTCGGATCTTTCCCCGGCTAAAATTTCACCACACCTGGTTAAGATGAAAGTCTGTCCTGCCCATGCTTCGCTAGCAGCTTTCATCATGCACTTCGATTTCGTCGATTTACGCCTGCTCATGCACATCGCCGACACGCGCAACCTCGCGCGTGCGGCGGAGCGTTCACACCTGTCGGCGCCGGCCGCGAGCAACCGGGTCAAGAATCTCGAGGAGCAGCTCGGCATCAAGCTGCTCTATCGAACCAGCCAGGGCGTGACGCCGACACCCGCGGGCGAGGCCTTCGTGCATCACGCGCGGCTCGTGCTCGAACGCGTCGAGCATCTGGCCGGCGATATGCAGGAGTACGGCGACGGCATCAAGGGCCACGTGCGCATCTGGGCCAACACGACCGCGATCAGCGAGTTCCTGCCGGCCGTGCTGAGCCGTTTTCTGCGCGACCACCCGGACGTGAACATCGATCTGCGCGAAGTGCTGAGCGGCGATATCGTCAAGGGCGTCGCCGACAGCGCGACCGATATCGGCATCGTGGCGGGCAATGTGCATGTCGAGCATCTGCAGATGCTGCCGTATCGCGACGATCGGCTCGTGCTCGTGACGTCGTGCGAGCATCCGTTCGCGAGGCAGGCGTCGGTCGATTTCTCGCAGGTGCTGAACGCGAACTTCGTCAGCCTGCCGACGTCGAGCGCGATCCACGCATTCATCATGAGCGCCGCCGATGCGCTCGGCGCGCGTCTCAAGCTTCGCATCCAGGTCGGCAACTTCGAGGCCGCTTGCAGGATGATCGAGGCGGGTGTCGGAATCGGCATCGTACCGGAATCGGTCGCGCTGCGGCACAGAAAGACGATGCAGATCGCGATCGTCGGCCTGAACGATCCGTGGGCCGAGCGTAAGCTGAAGATCTGCGTGCGCAGCCTGCAGGACTTGCCGCCGTTCGCGCGTGTGCTGGTCGACCGGTTGACGGCGGCGGCGGAGGGGGACGGCGCGACCGATGCTTGACGCTTGACACGCGGGCTTCGCACACGCGTCTGGAGCTTGACCAAGTTTCCTTCTGGAAACAACGCTACCTTTTGTCAACCGGTATTTCTCTCCCCAGGCACCTCCTTACCGCCGTAAAAAGCCGCGTGTATAGTTTCCGAACTTACTCTTGTTTCGCATCGGAAATTAAAGGGGTTCACATGGACGCGTCCACCATCCTTGCCGATCTCGGCATTGCCCACGCCGCACAAGCCGGCGATATCTCGGTTCATTCGCCGATCACCGGCGCGCTCATCGGCCGTGTGGCCAGCCAGACGGCGGCCGAGGTCGACGCGGCGCTCGGCCGGGCCAAAGACGCGTTCGCCGTATGGCGCAACGTGCCGGCGCCGCGCCGCGGCGAGCTGGTGCGGCTGCTCGGCAATCGGCTGCGCGAACAGAAGCACGCGCTCGGCAGCCTCGTTTCGCTGGAAACCGGCAAGATCCTGCAGGAAGGCATGGGTGAAGTGCAGGAAATGATCGACATCTGCGATTTCGCGGTCGGTCTGTCGCGCCAGCTGTACGGTTTGACGATCGCGTCCGAGCGCCCGGGGCATCGGATGGCGGAGTCGTGGCATCCGCTCGGCACCTGCGTCGTGATCTCCGCGTTCAATTTCCCGGTGGCGGTGTGGTCGTGGAATGCGGCGCTCGCGCTGGTGTGCGGCAACGCGGTGATCTGGAAGCCGTCGGAAAAGACGCCGCTGTCGGCGCTCGCGGTGAACAAGATTCTCGAAGATGCACTGAAGGAATTCGGCGATGCGCCGGCTGGCCTCGCGGCGCTGATCATCGGCGGCCGCGACGTCGGCGAAAAGCTCGTGGCCGATCCGCGCGCGTCGATCGTCAGCGCGACGGGCAGCACGGAAATGGGGCGCAAGGTCGGCGTCGAAGTGGCGAAGCGCTTCGGCCGTTCGCTGCTCGAACTCGGCGGCAACAACGCGGGCATCGTCGCGCAGACGGCCGACCATGAACTCGCGATGCGCGGCATCCTGTTCTCGGCGGTCGGCACGGCCGGTCAGCGCTGCACGACGCTGCGGCGTCTGTTCGTGCACGACAGCGTGTACGAAAAGACCGTCGAGCGTCTGAAGCAGCTGTATAGCCGCGTGCCGATCGGCAATCCGCTCGAAAAGGGCACGCTGATGGGGCCGCTGATCGACCGTCAATCGTTCGACCGCATGCAGGAAGCGCTGCAGCAGGCCAAGGCCGAGGGCGGCAAGGTGTTCGGCGGCGAGCGCGTCGACGTGAAGGGTTATGAGGGCGGCTACTACGTGCGTCCGGCCATCGTCGAGATGCCGTCGCAGACGCCGGTCGTGCTGAAGGAAACTTTCGCGCCGATTCTATACGTGCTGCGCTATGCCAACTTCGCCGATGCGGTCGAGGCGAACAATGCCGCGCATCATGGTCTGTCGTCGTGCGTGTTCACGAGCGACCTGCGCGAAGCTGAGCGCTTCCTGTCCGCGTCGGGCAGCGACTGCGGCATCGCCAACGTCAACATCGGTCCGAGCGGCGCGGAGATCGGCGGGGCGTTTGGCGGCGAGAAGGAAACGGGCGGCGGCCGCGAGTCGGGTTCGGATGCGTGGAAGGCGTATATGCGTCGCGCGACCAATACCGTGAACTACTCGTCGGCGCTGCCGCTGGCGCAGGGTATCGACTTCAATCTCGACTGACGCGCACAAGTGTGACGTCGCGGTCAGGCGCGCCACGGCCGCGCGTTGCAGATAGCAATCCCTTTGCGCCGCCCGACGTTCCGGAGCGGCCACGTTACTCGTGGAGTAAGACGTGAGTTCGAAAGTCGTGATCGTCGGCGGTGGGGTGATCGGCAGTTCGATTGCGTATTTCTTGCGGCTGTCCGATCCGACAGTCGGCGTCACGGTGATCGAACGCGATCCGACCTATGCGCGTTCGTCGTCGGCCTTGTCGGCGGCGTCGATCCGGCAGCAATTTTCTACGCCGCTTTCCATTCAGATGTCGCTGTTCGGCATCGAGTTTCTGCGCTCGATCGGCGAGCGGCTGGAAGTCGACGGAACGCGGCCGTCGATCGATCTGCACGAAGGCGGCTACCTGTTTCTCGCGACATCGGCCGGTGAAGCGACGCTGCGCGAGAATCACGCGCTGCAAACAAGCCTCGGCGCGGATATCAGCCTGCTCGACACGCATGGCTTGCAAACGCGCTTCCCCTGGCTCAATACCGATGATCTCGTTGCCGGCGCTTTTGGCGAAAGCGGCGAGGGCTGGTTCGACGGCTACGGTCTCGTGCAGGCGCTGCGCAAGAAAGCGCAGGCGCTCGGCGCGCGCTATGTCGCGGCCGAAGTCACCGCGCTGCATCGCGACGGCAGCCGTGTCACGCAGGTACGAACCGCGGACGGCGAGACCTATGCTTGCGATGTCGTCGTCAACGCGGCCGGCGCGTGGTCGCGCAAGGTCGCGCAGATGATCGGCATCGACCTGCCCGTCTATGCGCGGCGGCGCAGTATCTTCAACGTCACGTCGCCGGCAAGGCTCGAACGCTGCCCGCTGCTGATCGATCCGAGCGGCGTGTACTTCCGGCCCGAAGGCAATTCGTATATCTGCGGCGCGTCGCCATCGGCCGATAACGACCCCGACGATTTGCCGCTCGACGAAGTTGATCACGCGCTATTCGACGACGTGATCTGGCCGACGCTCGCGAATCGCGTGCCGCAGTTCGAGGCGCTACGCGTGCAGAACTGCTGGTCCGGCTATTACGAATACAACGTGCTCGATCAGAACGCGATCATTGGACATCATCCGGATGTCGATAACTGCCTCTTCGCGAACGGCTTCAGCGGCCACGGTTTGCAGCAAGGCCCGGCAACCGGACGCGGCATCAGCGAATTGATTCTGCATGGCCGCTATGCGACGCTCGACCTCGGTTCACTGAGCTTCGCGCGTGTGCTTGAGAACCGGCCGATCATCGAGAAGAACGTGGTGTAGCTAGCGCCCCTATATGGCCCGATGCGGGGTCATGCGGAAAACGCAATAAGTAGTGCATAGATATTGTTTGCCGCAGATCCCGCCGATGGCCACAATCGACGCCGATCGTCTTCGACATCCCAATCGATATCACACGAGAGGCAGGCGGCCGTCATCATGTTCTCATTCAATCCCGCATTCGAAGCACCGAGCGGCTCGCCGATCCGCGAGCTGTTCAAATACCTCGCGCAGCCGGGCATGATCTCGTTCGCCGGCGGCTATCCGGCGAGCGACCTGTTCGACCGTGAAGGACTCGATGCCGCGGCCGCGCGCGCCTCGCATCAGCCGACGCTGTGTCTGCAATACGGCCCCACCGATGGGATTGCGATCCTCAAGGAACAGCTTGCACAGCTGATGGCACGGCGCGGCGCGTCATGCACGCCAACAGACCTGCTCGTGACGACCGGTTCGCAACAAGGCTTCGATCTGCTGCTGCGGGTGATGGTGGCGCCCGGCGACGTCGTGCTCGTCGAGCAGCCCGCGTATCCGGCCACGTTGCAGGCGCTGAAGCTGCAACAGGCCGACGTCGTCACGGTGCCCGTCGATCAGCACGGACTCGACGTCGCGAAGCTCGCCGCAGTGCTCGAATCGGGCACGCTGCGCCGCGCTCCCAAGCTGCTGTACACGGTGCCGACCTTCGCGAATCCCACTGGCGCGACGTTGTCGTTCGAACGTCGAATCGCATTGTTGAGCCTGGCGGCGCGCTATCGGTTCATGATCGTCGAAGACGATCCGTATGGTGATCTGCGTTTCGATGGCACGGCAGTGCCTTCGCTATTCGCGTTGAGCGGGCAGGTGCCCGGTTCGCGCGACTGGGTCGTGCATTTTTCAAGTCTGTCGAAGATCGTCGCGCCGGGCTTGCGGGTCGGCTGGATGGTCGCGCACGCGGAGATCGTGCGGCGCTGCGTGGTGGCCAAGCAGACGGTCGATCTATGCAGCGCGCCGTGGACCCAGGTGATCGCCGCCGAGTACCTCGCGAGCGGCGCGTTGGAGCGTTATCTGCCGCGCATCATCGATGCATATGCCGTGAAATGCCGCGCGCTATGCGATGCGCTCGACACGCATCTCGCGCAGCAGATCGCGTTTCATCGTCCGGCCGGCGGCATGTTCGTGTGGGCGCGTCTGAACTCGGCGCGCGATGCGTCCGACTATCTGCGCATGTGCATCGAACGGAACGTGATGTTCGTGCCGGGCGTCGCGTTTTACAAGGACGCGGTCGATAGGGCGGCGCTGCGCCTGTCGTTTGCCGCGCCCGGGGTGGAGGAGATCGAAACCGGCGTGCATCGAATGAAGCGCGCGCTCGAGCTGTACTTCGAGGGGCAATAAAACCCGCAACGCATCAATACAATTAGCGCAGTGCGGAAGATTACCCCGGCGAGCATCTAATGTGCAGCCGGGTTTTTTATTCCAATGCCAAAAATTGTGACGATTTAGCAGAATTCACCGCATTCCTTATTAATCGTGAATTGCGTTGCGTGCGAATACGCAATCGTTTTCGTCCGTGTATGCCGCTCTATCAGGTCGGCTGTGGCAAGCCGGGGCAAGGCTACAGGATTGCCACGGCGGGGGGCGCGCTCGCGAGTGGACCGTCAAATGATCGCCCCCAATGAAATCGTTATTGCGCGCGTTAATTCAAGATTATGCGAATTGAATAAATTCGCGCCTTGCCAAATTTCGTAATGGAAGTGGCCGATTTATATGCGGAAATGCCATTTATAAAGATACGAAACCGTGTAATTATGTGTTTGCCGGTCGGTTTCCGTTTTGCGTGATTCCCTGCGTGTCTGAAAGACAGGTTTTGCATGGGCTCGCACCACGCGAGCCGGCCTTCGCACGGGAAAGGACACTCGCCCGTCGCGTTCGCCCACGCATGCCGCATATGAGTGCCGCAATAGTATGCGTGACCGGGCCACAAAAACGTTAAACGAAGAAAAGAGGGCAACGCAATGAATTCACTCGACGAGAAGCGGCCGCTGCTGATCTACGACGGCACGCTCGGCGACCTCTACGGCATCTTTTTCAGAAGCCTTCTGCTGCAAATCGTGACGCTCGGCATTTACCGCTTCTGGGCGACCACGAACAACCGCCGCTATGTCTGGTCGCACATGCGCTTTCAGGACGAGCGCTTCGAGTACACCGGCACCGGGGGCGAGCTATTCAAGGGCTTTCTCATCGCGATCGTGGTCGTGTTGGGCGCGACGTTTGCGGCTGGCGCGCTGAGTGTGGTCTTGCGCATGCAG
Source organism: Paraburkholderia sp. BR10954 (assembly GCF_040965775.1). Taxonomy (NCBI): domain Bacteria; kingdom Pseudomonadati; phylum Pseudomonadota; class Betaproteobacteria; order Burkholderiales; family Burkholderiaceae; genus Paraburkholderia; species Paraburkholderia sp. BR10954. The sequence goes on along the minus strand of NZ_JBFRCK010000051.1, from coordinate 3,736 downwards.
ACGAAAAGCGCGGCACTCGGTTCGCTGCCTGTCGTCGTGTTTTATCTGCTGATCGTCGTGTTCGCGGCGGGCGCGTTTTTCAGCGCGCAGCGCTATCGGCTGAGCCGCACGCAGTGGTGCGGTGTTCGCGGCGGCATGACCGGCTCGGCGCTCGGCTACGGTGTGCGCGCGCTGCTGTATGCGCTGTTGTGCGTTGTCACGCTTGGCCAGATGTTGCCGTGGACGTCGATGCGTCTGACGGAGCGCCGCATCAACGCGAGTGGCTTCGGTAGCCTGGCGTTTCGCTTCAAGGGGCGCGCGCGGGTTGTCTACGGTGTGTTCCTCGTTACGTTCGTCGGCGTGGTCGCTCTTTTTGCGGTGCTGTTCATGGTGTTTCTGAAGGGCGCTCTCGCATCGATGCATGTCGGCCACGTGTCGGGGGTGGGTGTAGCGCCGTGGCGGGCCGCGCTCGGATCGCTGTTTTTGTTTTATGCGCTGTTCTCGATCGGCACGATGCTGATCCGCGGCTTCTATGTCGCCGCGCTGACGCGCCATGTGATGGGTAATACGTCGCTCGGCTCGCAATTGCATTTCGGCAGCAACGTCAGCGTTGCGCGTCTGCTCGGCTTGCAGTGCGGCAACCTTGCGATCATCGTGTTCACGCTCGGCTGCGGCGCGCCTATCGTGCTGCATCGGCTGATGCGCTTTGCCGCCGACACGCTGCAGGTTTCCGGCTACCTCGACGCGCACATGCTGGGGCAAAGCACCGTGGCTGCGCCGCTGACCGGCGAAGGCATGCTGAACCTGCTGGATCATGGTGGCGCCTTTTGAGTTTGGCCTCGCGTTGAGCGTGCAACGTTGGGCGGTGGTTTGCACGGTGTGCGGCAACCGATACGACACGCGACTCATCGAAGGCGCCAGCGCGAAACGCAGTACGCTCAATGAGTTAGCGCAGTCATGCGCAGCTTGTCCACAAGCTTGTTCCCAAAATCTGTGGACAACAGGGGAGACGCGAAGCGCAGAGCTCGCGCTCGCAAGGCTACCGGGAAGGTACAGCATAAAAGCAAACAGCGGGACTCACCGTCGACCGGTTCATCCCGCTGCTTGTGTATGGCGACGTGTGTGACTTGCCGTGCGGCGCGCACGGCAAGCGTGGCAAACGCTTATCGGTCGAGGAACGACTTCAGACGGTCCGCGCGGCTCGGATGCATGAGCTTGCGCATCGCCTTGCTCTCGATCTGACGGATCCGCTCGCGCGTCACGTCGAACTGCTTGCCCACTTCTTCGAGCGTGTGATCCGACTTCGTGTTGATGCCGTAGCGCATGCGCAGCACCTTCGCTTCACGCGGCGACAGGGAATCGAGCGCGTCGTCGATTGCGGCACGCAGGTCGGCCTGCATCGCGGCATCCGCCGGCGACGACACGGCCGCGTCTTCGATCATGTCGCCCAGCGTCGCATCGCCGTCGTCGCCGACCGGCGTTTCGAGCGATACCGGTTGCTTCGCGATCTTCAGAATCCCGCGCACCTTCTCTTCCGACAACTCCATGCGTTCCGCGAGCACCGCCGGATGCGCTTCCTGGCCGGTCTGCTGCAGGATCTCGCGCGAAATGCGGTTCAGCTTGTTGATCGTTTCGATCATGTGCACCGGCACGCGGATCGTGCGGGCCTGATCGGCGAGCGAACGCGTGACGGCCTGGCGGACCCACCACGTCGCATACGTCGAAAACTTCCAGCCACGACGGTATTCGAACTTGTCCACGGCCTTCATCAGACCGATGTTGCCTTCCTGGATCAGGTCGAGGAACAGCATGCCGCGGTTCACGTACTTCTTCGCGATCGAGATCACGAGACGCAGGTTCGCCTCGATCATCTCGCTCTTGGCCTTGCGCATCTTCGATTCGGCCGCAACCATCTGGCGGTTGATCTCTTTCAGATGCTTGAGCGGCAGCGACACCGTCGCTTCGATGTCGATGAGCTTCTGCTGTTCGGACTGGATGGCCGGCAGATGACGCTCGAGCGCCGCACCATAGGTCGACGCGCCGGTGCGCGCGGCACGCTCGGTCCAGCCGAGATCGGCCTCGCTACCCGCGAACGTCTCGATGAACTTCTCGCGCGGCATGCCAGCCTTCGAGACGACGATCTGCAAGATGTTGCGCTCAATCGCGCGCACTTGCGCGACCTGGTGCTGCACGTCGCCGCACAGACGGTCGATCGTGCGTGCGGTGAAGCGGATCTTCGCGAGGTGCTGCTGAATGTCTTCGCGTGCGCGCAGATAGGCCTTCGAGGTGACGTCGCCGCGCGTGTGCGACGCGTTCATCTGATCGAACAGAATGCCGACCTGGGCGAAGATTTCGAGGCAGTCGCTCGTGAGCTGCTTCAGGCGAGCTTCGTCCGCCGCCGACGAATCGGCCGGACCGACGTCGTCGTTGTCTTCATCTTCGCTGTCTTCGTCGGCATCGCTGTCTTCGTCGGCGTCCGCATCGGCACTCGCGACTTCTTCCGCGGCGGCCGTCTCTTCATTCAGACCGTCGACGAGTTCGTCGATGCGCAACTCGCCGTCGGCAACCTGCTGCGCGCTTGCGAGGATCGCGGAGATCGCGAGCGGGCATGCTGCGATCGCCTGCACCATTTCGTGCAGGCCGTCTTCGATTCGCTTCGCGATCGCGATTTCGCCTGCGCGGGTGAGCAGCTCAGTCGCGCCCATTTCGCGCATGTACATACGCACGGGGTCGGTGGTGCGGCCGAATTCAGAGTCGACGGTCGACAGCGCGACTTCGGTTTCCTCGTCGGCCTGGTCGTCCGACACCACGGCGGGGGAGTTCGAGTTGAGCAGCAGCGTTTCTGCGTCCGGGGCTTGCTCGTACACTTGCACGCCCATATCGCTGAACGCGCTGACGATGCTGTCGATCGCGGCGGTTGCGGTGAAGTTGTCGGGCAGGTGGTCGTTGATCTGCGCGTGGGTCAGATAGCCTTGCTCTTTACCCAGCTGGATCAGTGCGCGCATCAGGCGCTGGCGTTCTTCGGCTTGTTGCGGCGGCAGCTCGGCTGCCACAGGGATCGCTTTGCCGGCGCCCTTGCCTTTGGCCGAACGGCCGGACGGAACTTTGGCAGTGAAGGCGGCGGTTTCGTGTTGCGAATCTTCGCGATCAAAAGGGTTCACGTAATTTCCTCTAGAGGCTTCGCTATGAGACGCAAGACGCTACCGTCAGGCGTTTCGAGCAGGGCTCAGCATCACCTGATGTGACTCAACGCGGTTGTTGGGCTGTGCTCTGGGGAGCAAAAAAGATGAGCCCGCTCGAAGCGGGCCGATGGACATGCGAAATTTTGCGCGGCTCGCATTATATACGAGCTTGGGGGTTCGCGCTCATGGGTGCACATCAAATCATCGTCGCTGTTGTCGCATGCATGCGTGAGACTGCGCGGGTGCGGAGTCCGTGTGCATGCGCGGCATATGACGTAGATAGGGGCGCATTGGTCCTTGCACAAGGGGGCTTGCCGTTTTCTTATCTATAGGGGTCATATCCCCCACGTGGCGCCCCCAAAAGAAATTCGCAGAAGGGGCTTGACGGGTTGTCGATCGCTCTCCATAATCTCGCTTCTCTGCTGCAGACGCAGCGACGCAAACGAAACAGTGCCGGGTGGTGGTTCAGGTGCTGCGGGTTGGGCGGATCGATCTTTAAAAACTAACAGCCGATAAGTGTGGGCGCTTGATGCGGAATGCGGCGGCGGATCCGTATGGATCTGCTGCAAGGCAAA
>NZ_JBFRCK010000050.1:0-27595 GCF_040965775.1 Paraburkholderia sp. BR10954 | reverse complement strand
ATGCATCAAACATGTCGCGCAGTTCGTATTTGCGCTGGGGCGCGTCAACGTCCATCAGCGTCAGATACGGCGCCGCGAAACTCCATTCCTCATCCGACACATCTGTCGGATACCCTTTGCGGTCGGTCCTTTTCATCCCGCCAGGATACCAGGTCTCAATCGAAGTTCCTAACACGCTCTAGCTGCTTGGCACTTCTCCGTATTCTCCCGTGCTTATGCTCGTCCACTTTCCAGCCCTTAACAAAACGGTGATGGTCGGACGCCCACGCTAAGACAGCAATTGCCAATACGATAAGCACTGTCTGCAAAAGTTGACCTCTCAATTGGTGATCGCGGAGATCATGTGTATCCTCTTTGAACAAAAGTTGTCCGGTATCGAACTGAAGTAAGAGCATTCACATCACACCGGAAATCGACGTGCCCAAGTGGTGTAACTTCTCAACTTCCATCCTCTCTTCTCGAGAATAGAGAGATTGGTCTTTCCTGAGCCCCCAAAAACGTGAGCCGCCAAAAACAAAACTCCTATCGTACTTTGGGTCGCTACGAACATCACATTCACCATACGGTCCAAAGTGGCGTTGCGACGGAGGATAATGCAGCCCCCACCGATGTCACGTGGTAGCAATTCTCCTTTTGTGATCGCGCAGTGACCTTCGGTTTTCGTTTAGTGTGTGGGTAGCAAAAGATCCTGCCAGACAGGGCTGGCCCATAGCAGGAGTTTACGTACAGTCCTCAGCGCCGTTCCTTTGGCTGCATGTTGAACCAGGCAGCCTGCCATGGGGCTTCCTAGCCGTGCCTCTGGCAAAAGCGCGCGGAGCGCACAGCAGCACCCGTTTTCCCAAATGCGCTGAGCCGGTCGATGAGTTCCACAAAACTTGCCAAGCTTGCCGTGCGAAGTTGATAGCACGCGATACGATTGCGCTCACAGATCCACTCGAACATCTTCACGGTATCTTCGTCTATACAGTCGGCAGGGAACATGAGCATGTCCACATCCGGCAACGCGGCGGCCAGCAAACCGGTGCAGTCCACCGTGTCGCTGCCGCGCGCCATCGTTCCACCTGAGGCTTCCACGAGCCACTGGATCGCAGAAAAAGATCCGGGCCGCCCCCCGACATACAGAACGCGCTTGCCCTGCAATGCCGCGAGCGGATGGGCCTCCCGACCTGATAAGTAGGATGAAGGATTATGCAAAACCCGCTCCATCGCACTTGCTTCCGCTTGCAACGCTCTATTCAGTACATCCATTTTGCTCAGTTGTATTCGCATTGCACGTGTGCTTTCACGTTCGGCCGCAGCGCGCTTCTCCGCGCTGTCTCTATAAATCTTATGAAGGGCGATCAGATCGTCACTTTCAGTGAGTGCCTCGCGCAGCTTGAGGATTTCCCTACGCAATTCCAATTGAGTCGCCAGTTGCTCGTTCCGGCACGCAGCGAACCGTTGTTTCTCTATTACTGCATCGCGCTCTGAACTAGCGACCGGGTGTGCGGCGTCCGTAGGAATTCCTCCACAAACGGAATCCGGCGCTGCCTGTAAGCAGGCGAATGCGGACCGGTTCATATGCATCGCTGTTTCGTGATGGGCTTTCATTGCGACGCCGATCAGCGGATTATCGGCAGCGGTGTCGGCATTTTTTGACAAAGCGAGAACTCCGTCGAAATTCTATTGGTGCATAACAGGCGGCTTGCATCAGCGCAGCACTTTCTATTGAATCTTGCCGTGTGTTGGCACCGACCCAGCGCTCCGCTATGAGATCGACACCTGTGCGATGGGCTCTAAAGCCCATCGCACGCTGGTGATACGCTTGCGTGAATTTCTGCAATATGTCGCACTTTTCACGCGTGCTCCCGCAGATTTCCGATATTCGGAGTGTGAAAATGCACATCTGGTTTAGCCAGGTTGGTTCGCCTTTACCATTCTGTCAGCTATGTTTTCAACAACGCGATCACTCATCCACAGCGCACTGCATAGCGGTCACATCACTTCTCGGATCGCCGCTCGGTCCGATACAGCTATTTTTTCCGTCGATTCGGCGCACCCGCCATACGAAGGCGAATCCGGAACATTGAACCGACCGCTGGACGCGCGAACGCCTCGTCACGAATGCAATTGAATATAGCGAACGCGCTATCGTGCCGGTTTGATCAGTCTCAAAGCATCAGTAGTTTGCATCGCGTTGCTTCAGCCAAAACTTCCTCAATGCCTTTGTAGTTTCGCTGACTGGCGACGCAGTAGGGTCAGCGAATTGGATGCCATTAAGGGCAAAACCACCACGACTACGGTTGTTCGCGCCCGCGCGCGGCGCCACGCCTTGTGCGCGGCACTGGCCACGATGCCAGCCGCGCTGTAGTTGCAGTAACTAGCCACCGGACTGTCACAACATCTCACTCGGTTGTTCCGCTGGCAGCGTTTTGCGGTCATCACAAGACCGTGTCGATTATCATTCACCGTTCGCCTTGCTCGCTCCCGGAGCCTGATTTCTCCGGGGGTTATTCTTGGAGTGGCTCCTGTAATTCAGCACACGTGGGCACCGTTAGGTTGATGACGCCGCAGCATGCCTGAACTCGCGACGCGAGGGCTATTTCACGGCTTTGTGCGGCGCCTCTTTGTAGCGTTCAAACGCGATAGCCAGACGCGAGAGCGCCGGCTGCGCGTCAGGCGTGTCCAACGAAGCGACGTAGTCGTGCTTCATAACCTTCACGAACGATTCGGTCATGCCATTTGCTCTGCGGCGACCGCAGAAGGGTGGACAACGGCTCAAGACCCTGTTGGCGAGCGAGGCTGCGCGTGCGGTGGTCGATATTGGCCAAGCCATTGACCGACAGCCATTCGACGGCTGCATAGCCTGTGTTGTGCCGAGGCGCTGCTCGACGGCGACCAGCTCAGATGCGGGGCACAAGCTTCACCCGCACTCTCCGCCGCCAGACTTCCTTCCTGGCATTGCTTGCGGCAGCCGAACAACTGATTGTCGTTGACGCCGTGCCGATGAACCACGGCCGACACCGAAGCTCCCAGTTCCAGCGTTTCCCGCACATGGCGATTTCTTCCTGCCCCGCGCGCTGATTGCGGCGCTCTGCGCTCGGTCAAAATTTCAATGCTTTCCACGTAATGATTAGATTTTACTGATGGGCACAAGACAATCCCCATTTAAAGAGTCCTTGCGTCCTCAGGCACGTAGGCGCCGCTCCCATTTCCTAAGGACTCAATCCCCAACAAATCCGGGCGAAAAGAAAAACAGACGTCACTCTAGTCGATTAACCGAACAAGGCTTAACACGTTGCGCCATGTGCGACACTCATTGAACAAAAACCGTCGACTGAGGAACACAGACCCCGTTTGGCATTTATGCCGCGTCACATCTGCGGCGGACGAGCTTCCCGCGAAATTGCGTGTGGAGAGAGGGAACCGATCTATCGACCCGCGCAATCCGCGTCGGACGGCTCCCCAAATAGACGTCAATCACGCACTGAATGTCCTCTCCACACATTCTAACAGCATTAAGAAGTGGGACTTTGTGCGACTAGGGAAGGCAATTCCCCTATTTTGGTGAAGTTCCGTTGGGTAACCTGCACTCGTTGGACAAGAGGAGAAATCCCGTGTGGTCAATCAATCATCACCCGATCAATGACGCAGACCCCGCCGCGATACGAGCGGAGGAAGGTTTCATTCACTCCATCGGAGGCGCGGGCCTGTTCGCAGAGAAATCTCGCGAACCGTGTATCCGATTTTGCGAGCGCAATCGCGACCGCGTGTTAAGTTGTCTGCCGAACTCGTTGGCTGACGTGGTGCGTCCAACCAGCTTTGGCATGATGCTTGATCTGGTGAAATCTCATGGTGGGTGTCGACTTTACCTACCAACGCGCCACGAAAAGTTCCTTCACCGAACCGGCCTGTACGTGCCCGAACCAATATACATCCGGTGGCGCGATATTGCCGACGTGAACGGCCAGATCGATATCCCCAGCGTTTGGGGACTGCTCCAGGCACTTAGGCGTGCCGCTATCCGAACGGCGCTCGCTCGCGGTTGGTCTCCAGACGCGTTGCACTCAACATTTGGCATATCCCGTCGTCAAATCAAGGCTTATCTTCTCGACGAACACGAGACGGCACCGTCCTAGTTTCTCTCAGGCGGGCGATGTATTTCGCCGATGTGGCACCCGTAGGCCCACTGCGATGAGCCGTGGATTTTCTTTACCGTCGCACTAACGAACAGACCGTTAATACCCGTAGTTACGCACAGGAGTATCCCATCATGCCTTCGGCAATTCCCTACGATCCCGCGCTTGCGCTCGGAAATCTCGTCAGTATAGAGCGCCTGCATTTGCTCGAGCAGGTTGCGGCTGCTTGTGCGCCTGCCGATGCCGCAGAAGACACTCTCAATTCCCTAATTTCCGCCAAGCGCTCTCTTGACATGACGTCTCAGGAACTGGCCGGGATGGGTATCGACACCTCTCATGTCGATGCCGAGTCCGTAGCGGTAGGCAAGGATCTCGCCGCCGCAGCGCAGGAGTTTGCAAAAGCCAAAGTTGCCGCGATCAAGTCAGTCCAGCCGTTCAAGAAAAAAATGCCCGGTAGCAGCGACTCGGCGGAGAGTCCGGTCGACTTCGATCGCTCGCAGATCAAGCAGATACCACTGTCAGCTGACAGTCTCAAGATGAACGTTCAGTTCTTTTCCAACGATGCAAGCGATTTCCGATCAGGGACACATGCGTCCATAATTGGCTCATTCGTCAGCGGTCAGGTCGGCATTTTCGGAGATGAGTTCGCGACACAGACCTCCAGCGCTGCCACGAGCCAGGTTAACAGTCAACTCCAGAACCACGACATCGCCGGTACGCTCGTCATCAGCGTGACATGTTCGCATAAGAATGCCGTACTGCTGGCACCGTTCATTCTAGATGTGGACAAAGGCATCGGTGCGTTCAATTCCTCTTTCCCTGATGCGATGATTAAGACTGACTCGATCACCTCAATGCAAAAGATTGCAGCCCAGTCCGACACGAAGGACGAAAAGGCGCTAACCATTCTATCCGGCGCGACGTTGGGTTCGTGCTTTATTGGCATGGTCCACGTGCTAAGGAAGGTCTGCACAACTCGTTTTCAGAGAGTTGGCCGTTTGCCACTTGCGTCGTATCAGCCATGAGAGTCTGCTGGCAGGTTGGTCGTCTGGCTTTTGAAGCGTGACGACCACTGTTTGGCGAGATTCGCGGCCTGAATCTGCGAGCGTTTCAAGCGTTCCACAAAGCCTTGCGTGCCATCCACAGGTTGCCCAGAGCAAATAGTGTCGTGATCTGGGCGGTGTTCTTCATCAACCCTCGGTACCGGGTCTTTGTATAGCCAAACTGCTGTTTGAGGACGCGGAACAGATGTTCAACCTTGGCGCGGATGCCGGCCTTCAGGCGTTCAATCTGATCGAATATCGCGTCCAGCCGATCGGTTAGGTCCAGTTGTCTGCGCCTGCCGGGTCGCATCGCGACATGCCAGCGAACCGCGCTTACCTGGCAGCGCTTTTCGATACCCTGATATCCGGCGTCAGCGTACACATCCATTTCCTGGCCGTGCAACAGCGCTTCGGCCGCATTGATGTCATGAACGTTGGCGGCTGTGCCGATGACCGTGTGGACCGGGCCCGACTCTGCGTCCACGCCGACGTGCGCTTTCATCCCGAAGTACCATTGATTTCCCTTCTTCGTCTGGTGCATTTCCGGCTCCCGTGTACCAGAGCCGTTCTTCGTCGAAGTGGGTGCGGAAATCAAGGTAGCGTCGACCGCCGACCCCACCTTCAGCATCAAGCCTTTCTCGCTCAGGATCTCATTGACCAGCGTGAGCATCTGCGCAGCCAGGCCGTGCGTTTCGAGAAGGTGACGGAACCGGAGAATCGTGCTCTCGTCCGGCAAACGCGTCATACCCTCGTCCAGCCCAGCAAATTCACGATACAGCGGCACGTCATAAAGCGCCTCTTCCATCGCCGGGTCTGACAGACCAAACCACTGCTGCATGAAGTGGATCTGCAGCATCGTCGCAATAGGAAACGGCGGCCTTCCAGTCTTACCCCTTGGATAGTGCGGTTCGATCAACGCAATCAACCTCGACCATGGCACAACGCGCCTCATCTCATCGAGAAATTCCCGCTTGCGCGTGCGTTTCGTTGAAAGATCCAGACCAAGACCAAGCTGTGTCATCGAGGTACCCCTTAAACCTGCATTCTCCCAGGATAGTCCACCGAGACGTCAACGCCAGGACTTTTGCAGACCTTCCGTAGATGACCTCTTTCCAGCCAATCACACATTGTGACAAATCGAACTGCGGCTGAACGCAGCGCTCGAACCGATCAGAGCTTCTTCCATTCGATTTGCAGCAAGCACACTCTTGAGACAACCTGCCACTACGTTTTGCCACATCGGTCGCATTGTTAGCCACATCTGGCGACACCTGACGGGTCGTCGCAGACACGGACGGCCCGTCAGGTTTGAGGCTCATCGAAATTGCCGACGCCAATCATATCGATCTTGTGGGTAGTCGCCTTCGAGACTTCCAACACCTCGCAATCTGCCTGACCAACCTCGTATTCCCACTCCCCTATGATCCCAGCCAGTTCTCGGCATGCCGATTTCAGGCTCGAATAAGTCATTCCGCCATTTGCGAGCCAGTATTTAAGGCTGGATGCACTGCGCCAAGTCATGTCGGAATAGACCCAGATCGCCCGACCTACTGCCTCTGGATCGGGCGATTTCCAAAGCTGATCGGCATCCTTAGAGATCCGAATGGTTCCGTGCACGTCACAGCGTTGAAAATTATAGTTCTCGAAGGTCAAATTGACGTGGGAGTCAAGATGAGGAGCCTTCGTCAGTTTGACATTTCGCAAATAAATCGTCCCCGAGATGGGACGAAAATTATTGTCTTTTAGCCAAGTTTGATCCATCGAACACTCTCCGACATAAACAAATATAGGCGCGATTGGGGGGACCAAAAAATCGTTGTCGTTGTCACTCAAATCGGAGGTTTTTTGCCAAATCACCATCTGTCGCAAATCGTCTGTAGTCGATGAGGCAGCATCACGCGTTTAGGCGGAAACGCGCATTTGTCAGGCGCCGTCGGCACCGTGCGCGAGATGTCAATCTCAGCTGGCACCCGAAACGAGGGATTTTGCGATGTTGCTGACCAGCACCCGTCTAACCGCATTCGCCGACAGGCCGATACCACATCGGCAGGCCCGGCCCGTTGCGCCGATCTGCGAAAATACGAACTCCTAGCTGATCGCACGAGAGAATGCCCAAGCCTATCGCGAATCCGGAGACATTGTCAAGGAAGGGAAAGAGGATGTGCGCAATTATCGAGCGACTCTATTTCCGGTTAGAGAGAAGCACCGCACCGGTCCTGATTCATTCCGCCATTTGCTGCGCCTCGACCCTTTCGATGGAGTGCACTGATATCAAGAAGGCCCGTCCCTCTCATGCACGAAAGATGCTGCAAGACAACGCTGCAGGACGCGCCCCTTCAGGAGGCAATACAATGACGCGGGGGTTAAGTCCGACACTACCTCTTGATCACCGGCGATTCATCCCCAACATCCGTATCGAACCGAATCCATGGATTTTCCGAACATGCCCAACAACAAAAATCACCAGTCACTGCTTGGACCATCGGCAGCAGCGCATTCCAAAGCGCTATTACTTCCTATGCCACGAAAAGAGGCGTCTGATCTGGTGCTGCGCGCACGCATCGCACTTGAGCGTCTACGCAATGGCGAGCGGGACCGTCCTCTGATCAACGTAGCCTTGCAGGTCACGATTATCACGAGCTTTATCACCCGGGCAGGACATGGGAAGCTTGATATCGATGTCCTTAATAAGGTTAAGCGTGACCTCGAAGCTATCGTCGTCGAGGCCGATAACAGCGAAACTTGGAGCGTTCCCCGAAAGTTAATCGGTGACCTCACTGCTGTGATCAACGAGTACGACCGCCAGATCTGCGTCACCCGCATGGAGATCATAGTGCGCGCGAGTAACTACCTGGACAAGCTTTGTTCATCGGACAGTGATCTACACCCACGCCGCGAGGGTGACCGTCAGGTCGTACGGTAATCAATCGCACGTCTACCGCAAATGATCAGTCGCGGATTTAGTCGAGTACCCATGCGGATGACACCGGCGATAGCCAGACTTCACCGCTAGCGATGAGCGGGAGCGCACAAATACCTAGAAATCGTCAACCGATAAGAAGCTTCTTACAGACATGGCGCGTTAGACTGCCTTCGGCCAAAAACACACCGAACCTACCTTGAAGGCACTGTTTCAAGAACCTCGCTCGATCGATAAATCATGGCAACGTGCGTCGGTTGCGAACACCGCCCTTGTTTGGTCCCGAGAGTAACTCATTCTTGAGGTTTCCCTGAAAGCTCGTGAGCGATGCGCTCACAGCGTTCGGCGCAGCTATACTTGAGTAGACCGCCATGTTCATTATCATGGCAGTCCTCATCGGTAATTGGGAACATTCTCAAACTCAATATTCTTTACAATCCGTTATGACCTTTCGGCCAGGCTTGGCACCCATGGCGAGATGAAGAAACCCAGACTTTACCCAACGGATGTATCAGATGAACAGTGGTACTTCGCCGCTCCGTACGCTGACCTTGATGAGCAAGGGCCCACCACGGTGCTGCTACGTGCTGCGCGAGGTGCTCAACGCATCGCGCTGGATTGTGAGAGCGGGTGAGCGTCGCGTTTGTTACCCAATAGCTGAGTGAGGCGGTCTACCAGCAGAGGCAGCGCAGCGCTGAATCCAGGGAAGCTGCTTTGGGGGCTATGTCAATGACCTGCGTTCGATCATCCGGGTTGCGCAGGAACACCGCCGTCAACACAGCGCGGTCATTCTCGACGCGCGCACCTCAGTCGAACTGCCAAATTGACCCACACGGCGGTTGATACCTTGGGCAGTCGCTTGCCGTGTACGTGAGAGTGGCCAACCAGCAGGAGCGCGCGCGGGTCGGGACGCTGGCGCATCGGCTTCTGCAGACCGCCGGTCGGACTGGCTTTCGACGACCGGAGGTGCACCGACGAAGAACCTGCGCACGCTACACTCGAAGAAGGCATTGACCTCTAGGTCGTCAAGCTCCCGGAGGCCAAAAGGCGTTCCGTGCATTTTTTTCGCGCCGCTGGTCAAACGCAGCTTTGGCTGGCTCAACCGCTTCCGCAGGAGGCGGCAGACACTACGAGCAATGGCGCGAGGCCCTTGCTGGTTTGCGTTTCGTCGTATTCTCCGGGCTTGTGCTCATCCACATTGCAGCCTTTGACAAAGGGGCATAACACAACCTAGCTGCAGCCCCCCCCTATTTACCAGCCGTGCTGGGCAGATGAAAATCCGAGAGAACCCGACGAATAGCGTGCGAGGAAGGTCGGAACACTGCACTGCCAAGTGCGGCAACGGTATCTCTTCGATGATTGATCCATGTTAAGCCCGCTGTTGACTGATACGCCTATATTGAACACGCAATCGTCGCGTGTGCGTTTGCAGCTGCTTCCAACCGGATAATTGCGGATCGCTTTATTGCGTCATGAGATCCATCATGCGAGGAAAATCCGTGACATCATTCAATCCGTAGGGCGCGAAACTTACGTTTGCGCTGCGAACGCATGTGTTCTTCCGCAAAGTCCTGCAACGAGCCTTGTGGACTGCAGAGTGTACGGCGCGACATCGCTTCGATTTAGGAGATTTGTAGTGCGGCCTCGGTCTCTCACGATAGCAACGAATTCGAGGAGTCATGCCAGTCCATGGTGCGCAGCTACCTCGCGACTCCCGCAATCGGCCCCCGAGCCTACACAATGGCCGGCGCTGGTTCGTTTCAATCAGAGCATGCCAATGTCGCGGCCTTGCCGTACCGCAGGATAAAACCATCGGTCGGCATGGTCCCTCGAGGGGAGTGTCGGGAGCCGAAACTCTCCGGACAATTCAGTAAATCGACTCAATCACCGGCCGCCGACGGCCTCGCTCACAAGGGGAACATCATGTCAGCCAAACGCGTTGCTTTCGTGACTGGCGGCATGGGCGGTCTCGGAGCCGCCATTAGCCGACGTCTCCACGATACAGGCATGGTGGTCGCCCTCTCGCATTCCGAGCGCAACGATCACGTTGCCACGTGGCTCGTCCATGAACGGGATGTAGGTCGGCGTTTCGTTGCGTTCGAGGTCGACGTCTCCAGCTTCGATTCGTGTGCGCGTTGCGCGGAGCGCGTGCTCACCGAATTCGGTATGGTGGACATTCTCGTGAATAACGCGGGCATTACGCGCGATTCAAGCTTTGCAAGAATGACCAAGGAAGATTGGGATAAGGTCTTACGCACCAATCTCGATTCCATGTTCAACATGACGAAGCCATTTCTCGGTGGAATGGTCAAGCAGGGATTCGGGCGGATCGTGAATATCGGCTCAGTGAACGGCGCGCGCGGTGCATTCGGGCAAACCAACTACGCCGCAGCAAAAGCGGGCATTCACGGTTTCACTATGTCGCTCGCACTGGAGACGGCGCGATACGGCGTTACCGTCAACACGGTGTCGCCCGGTTATCTCGCCACGACCATGACTGCGGCGATCCCCAAGGACGTAATGGAAACACGAATTCTCCCTCAGATTCCGGTCGGCAGACTCGGTCAACCGGACGAAGTCGCGGCCGTGGTGGCATTTCTCTGTTCCGATGAAGCCGGCTTTGTCACGGGCACCGATTTCTCCGTCAACGGTGGTATGCACATGCGATGAAAAGCGACAGTCTGGCGTATCACACAACTTTCGGTTTTGTCTGGCGCAGTCTGCGCGGGATATTCACTTCAACGACAATTTTCCATATGAAACGCATGGGGTAGCGGGGGGACACGATGCGCCAATTGCAAGACAGTGACAATACAACACCGCCGCCGGGTCAAGGTTCGCGAAGAACTGAAGGTTTTCCGATAAGCTAAGCGATGACAAATTGTCATAACTTAGAGGGTTTGTCGCTGACGAGCTAGCCTTCTACCCGAACCGGCGCAGAGGCACCGCTTCCGAGAAGTGGCAATCCGCGGCACGCTGGCCGAGGTAATTCCAGGGGGCTGAGCCCCTATGGCCGTACATTTTACGATTGCGCATTCGTAGCCCAGACATTATCGTCAGCGGGCCGGTTTTCTCGCCAACGGACACACCAACAAAAAACGAAAAAACGAGTCGTACACTTTATTGTTCTTCCATTTTCGGAGCGTTTTTTGACGCCATCCCAATAAGGACGACTATACAATCCCATCCGGCGTGCCGGGCTCATTCAACGTAGGAATCTAAACCCGTCGTTTTGATAGAAAATTGGGAAACATACAAAGACGGTTGCAAACTTTTATGGCGCATCGATTCAGCTCGTCTGTCAAAATCCCTATATGGCAAGACAATTGTATTGATGGAGACAACGACGGGCTGAAAGGGCCACACCGGAGTAAATATATGAGCGCGACGACTGCGATGCAGACTGATAAGCAACGTTCCTTCGTGCGGCTTATCACGAGGAGCTACGCGCAGTTGGTTCTCGTCGCCTTCGCTCTTGTTCCTGCCTATCTGATTGGCTACCTGTATTTCTTTCAAGACCCAGGTCTGAAGTTCGAAAACTACCCATTTCATGAAATTGCAATCATAGGGGCGACGTTTGTGGGTCTTTTTGTCACCTACTTGGCGTGGCAATGCTATCGGTCCTCCGGCGAGCCGTTGCTGCGATGGATGACGCTGGGCTTCCTCGGATCTGTATTGATCTGTGCGCTCCATGGCGCATTCACCAGATCCGCTCATCAAAACATTTGGCTATTGCTGTTGTATGGTCCGGCGTCGCGTCTAACGATGTCGATTCTGTTGTTGATTGGGCTTCTGTCGTATCAAAGGCCGTCTGATCCCGCTGACCGCCGCGCCGGAGCCAAGTACTTGCTAAGCTGGACCGCAATATTCCTCGTAGTGGACGTTCTGGTTGCGCTTCTTGCCCATTCTACAGTTGCTGGCGTTATCCTACTGCGGGTCATGGAGACTGCGGCGCTCGGGTTTTCGACGCTCAGCGTCGTTATCCTGATGCTGCGTCGGCCTCGGTCCCCGCTGATGCTGGTCTGTGGCATCTCCGTCATGTCGTTCGCGCTGTCGTCGGTGGCTTTTCTTCTGGGCAGCCCATGGAATCACATGTGGTGGCTTGCTCACGTCATTTTCGCCAGCGGCTTCTTCCTTCTCAGCTATGGCGTGGCGCAGGCCTTTTTGACGACACGTTCATTTGCGACGATCCATAGTCGCGAGGAGTTGAACGCGCGACTCGCCCAAGAAATGGATCGCGCCAAAAACGCTCTGAACGAAGTTCACCGCGAGAACCAGAAGCTGGCGCACCTCGCGGCGACCGATCCGTTGACAGGAGCTGCGAATCGGCGTCATTTCATTGCGTGTGTGGAAACGGAGGTCGTTCGCGCACAGAGAGACGGCACTCCATTCTCACTTCTCGCGCTCGATCTCGACAATTTTAAATGGGTCAACGACGCTTACGGGCATCAGGTCGGCGACACAGTGCTCCAGGGATTCGTGCGAGTATGCCTCGACGCGATTCGGCCCTACGACGGCGTAGCACGCGTGGGCGGCGAAGAGTTCATGGTGCTGCTGACTCGCACGTCGCTGGATGCAGCACTCGCAGTCGGCGAGCGCATTCGCGCGACAATTGCCAGCACGACCTTCGCCGGTGAACTTGGGCGCAAGGTATCGATAACTGTCAGTATCGGCATCTCGCAGTTCGGCAGGGATGGTCGCACGATTGACGCACTACTTCGGTCAGCAGACGAGCGGCTTTACCACGCGAAAAGTCAAGGTCGGAACCGAGTGGCGATCGATTAGCGGACCGAACTCCGCCGATGTACGCAAGCGCAACGCGACTGACGCCGCACTTCAAGGATAGTGCGTTGTGCCCATATTTCGCTCAATGGCATTGGATTGGTGCACATGATCGTCAGAGATAGAGAACCGGGGCTAAATCAGTCACCAGCCCACGCACAGCCACCAACGTCAGATGCAAGGTCTTCGCAACCCGGGGCACACGCAGTCGCTTCTGTCGGAAGTCGAACCGAGCTAGTGTGGCCGCTCGACGAGCTCAAAACAGCTTGTCGTCGAGCGCCGCGTTGAACACCGTCGGGGCACCAATCGCCCCCCGCTGAGCGCCAACGCCCAACTAAGCCCTTTTTCCATCTACTCCACCGGTTGGCAGCGTGTGGCACCTGGCACAGGCATCGTGTGATCCAACGATAATCGGACATCCTGAAAGAGCCGCTTTCCGCGCCCGACCTTGCCCGTAGCGGTCGACAAGTACCGAGGCAACTGTTGCACCGGCTCGTTTGTAAGGTCCAGCGCGACGCCGGACGTCGCATACGCCCCGTGACGCTCTGAGCTGGGTGGCTAGGTGACTAGTGTCGATTGATGCGCCGAGCGTCGCGACGAATAGCTCCGTCCGCAGATCTCGCCGGTGAGCATCGACGATGGCGAGCCTCTTGCCCGAGCAATCGATCAACAGCTTCTCGCCGCGGAGGGGTGTCTGGCGCTGCGCGACAGACAGTCCTTTGCCCATCGCACCTACTGTTCGCAGAAACAGCTACAGGTGGAGTCTTCGGGCTCCTGGGCGACGCCTCTCCTACCGAGCTCATGGTGCGGCCGGTTGGGCATCCGGCGGACTCAACGACTGCGGCGGAAAAAAGCGCTCAAGCGCCGCCTCGTCCACGCGATCGCCCTTCAGCAGGTCACAGGACCAGACCGACAAGATGGCGCCCCGACCAAGGATACACCGGCGAAGGACCTGCACAGACTGCACTCGAAGGATCGAGCTACAGGTCATCAAGCTTCCGGAGGCGAAGCAGGCTTTGTCTTGTTGCCACGCGCGGGGTAGTCGACCGCATCTTCGGCTGGCTCACCGGCTTCCACAGGCTGGCCAGACACTACGGGCGATCGGCCGAGACCCTCGCTGACTTGCGTTTCGTTATATTCTCCGTGCCTATGCTCATCCAATCTCCATCCCTTAGCAAAAGTGCATAACACGCTAAGCAACTGCCATTACGTCCTTCACTCCCCGGCATCACTAGACCTTTGGTCAGCGAGGCCCGGCACATTTCCCCCCTACCCACCGGGTGATCAGTTCTACGACAGCATTCCCCATTGCGAGTGTGGCAAATCGGTCATCCCGGAGCAATTGCAAAGGATAGGGCCGGAGACTGGCAGAGACTGGCACGACGCCCGATTGGAGGAACTGCAGCCGAGTGCAAGAACAACGCTGGGCTGCGGAGGTATATCCCGCAGCCCCGTCGGTCTCCTACATATATCTGAGCAGGCGCACTGACGATTGCTGCCGTTTGCGGCGCAACGTCTGCAGCAGCGGCCGTCGACTTCGCCGAGCCATTCGATGCACGCCTCCAGAGGATAGTCGACAAAGCGCCACTACCAGTCTCCGAGGTACTCTTTCCGCATCGGTGCTGAGGTATTCCTCGCCGACGCCTTATTGCTCCGCCGGCTTTTTTGTTGCTGCCTTCCTGCTTGCGGCTTTCTTCGGAGCAGCTGTCTTGCTGGAATGGACTGCTTTTGCCACCTTTCGAGAATTTGCGGGTGTCTCGGCCGCGGAGATCAGGAACTTCGTGCGGTCTCTGGCATCTGCGATCCACGACGGCGTACGACCACGCCCGCTCCAAGTCGCTCCTGTCCTAGGGTCCTGATAGATGTGAGGCTGCGGCTCCTTGACTTTCTTCTCAGACTTAAGCGTTTTCTGAGTAGTCGCTGTTGAGTTCGTCGTAGTGTTCGTCACCAGAAACCTGGTGCGGTCTTTCACCTTAGCGATCCAAGCCGGTGCTCGGCCACGACCGGACCAGTTCGCCCCCGTCTTTGGATCGGCGTACTTCGTTGCCGATGCCTCCCTCTTCGCCGGTGCGGTCGCGCCGGGTCTGCGGCCGCGTCGTCTGCCCAAAGACGCCTCAATATCAGCAATAGATAGAGAGTGCTGTTCCAGCATACTGAGGATTTTCTCGATCGCTGTTGCCGAATCTCTCTTCTCTAACGTTGCTGCCCGGGCTTGGAGCTTTGCGATTTTTGCCTGGACGGCTTCCAGCGTAGCCATGCTTGTTTTCCTTTGGATAGGATGAGTAAGCCGCACTATGCCATATCGCCCAGCGAACACAAACAGCATTGCACGGCTTGCCGACTTAATACACCTTGAAACGAATACCCCTGGCTATTCAAAAGCACGGACTTCTCGGTCTGCGCCCGTGGATAAGGCGACAATTCGCATATAGCGAAACGATCAATCGTTCGAAATGGGAACCGGTGTAACTCCCGATGCGCATGTCATCCGCGCCCCATCGTCGCCTTAACACGTAAGATGCCCCGTCGACGCCGAGAGCGATAGCGAGAAAAACCTGTCAAAAGGCTGTAGCCTATTTCTGGTGCCCGCCTCCTTGGACTCGAAACGTACAACACACATGATGGCGAAAATGCAGGGACTGCGGACGACGGCAGGCGAAAATCCGGGCCAAATCCGACGCATCGCCCGCGGCAGAACATTTCGCAGGCCCGCGGTCATTTGCGGCGATCGCGACTACCACAGCGACAAATCGCCAACACTTGCATGATCGTGGCATAAAGCCAGTGATTGCACACCGAAGAACCAACGATGGTAACGGTCTCAGCAAATTCCGCTGGTTGGCAGCACGGACTCACGCGTGGCTCTGCAACGTCCGACGTCGTCGTATCGGCATCGACCGTCGCGGCTATATTATGAAGCAAGCATTCGTCAGTTTTTGCTTGCTCGCTCATCTACTGGAACATATTCAAAGGAGAGGAGTCACATCTTTGAACTGGCCTCTTACCATGAACTCTCGGAAATCACCCACCACGGAGCCTCGATGAACCTGCAACGATTCCCCCGCTACTCGCTCACCTTCGGGCCGACGCCGATCCAGCCGCTCAACCGTCTGAGCGAGCATCTCGGCGGCAAGGTCAAGCTTTATGCCAAGCGCGAGGACTGCAACAGCGGCCTCGCGTTCGGCGGCAACAAGACCCGCAAGCTCGAATATCTGATCCCCGACGCGCTCGCGCAGGGCTGCGACACGCTCGTGTCGATCGGCGGCATTCAGTCGAACCAGACGCGCCAGGTCGCGGCGGTGGCCGCGCATCTGGGCCTGAAATGCGTGCTCGTGCAGGAGAGCTGGGTCAACTACCCGGATGCGGTGTACGACCGTGTCGGCAACATCCTGATGTCGCGCATGATGGGCGCCGACGTGCGGCTCGTGCCGGACGGCTTCGACATCGGTTTTCGCAAGAGCTGGGAAGACGCACTCGACAGCGTGCGCGCGGCCGGCGGCAAGCCGTACGCGATTCCGGCGGGCTGCTCGGATCATCCGCTGGGCGGGCTCGGCTTCGTCGGCTTCGCCGAAGAGGTGCGCCAGCAGGAAGCCGAACTGGGCTTCAGGTTCGACTACATCGTCGTGTGCTCGGTGACGGGCAGCACCCAGGCGGGCATGGTGGTCGGTTTTGCCGCCGACGGCCGCGCCGATCGGGTGATCGGCATCGACGCCTCGGCGAAACCGGCGCAGACACGCGAGCAGATCACCCGCATCGCGAAGCGGACCGCCGAGAGCGTCGAACTGGGCCGCGACATCACCGCGAAGGACATCGTGCTCGACGAGCGCTACGGCGGCCCGGAATACGGTCTGCCGAACGACGGCACGCTCGAGGCGATCCGCTTGTGCGCGCGGCTCGAAGGCATGCTGACCGATCCGGTGTACGAGGGAAAGTCGATGCACGGCATGATCGACAAGGTCCGTAACGGCGAATTTCCGGCCGGCTCGCGCGTGCTGTATGCGCACCTGGGCGGCGTGCCGGCGTTGAGCGCGTACAGCTTCATCTTCCGCGACGGTTGACGGGTTTAAGGGCCTTAGGCGACGGGCGTCGGCGGTCCGGGGTTCAGGCCCGACTTCAATCAGATATGCTTGCCGCGTTCGTTGCGACGTCGGGTTACAGCCGCGTCAGCTGCGGGGAGTCGTCGTCGACATTGGTATCGAAACGCTGCTGGCTTCTCGCGTGCGCGCACTCAAGGCATTTCGCGGCATGCCCACAGAGGCCAAGTCCGAATGAAAGGGGCATCGTCCGGAATCAAGTGCCTGTTGCGGGAGATGGCATCAAGGCGCCACGATGTGGTTCTCGCACTCTATTAACTCCCTCGAAGAGGCAGTCCATGGCAATCGTAAACCTAGGATTTTGATCTGGTCACGAATGTCTGTGCGCTGCCGGCGCCGGGCGACCGGCAAGCCCGAATTGGTACGCCCGGAAATTCGCTGCACTCGGTTGCTTGAAGGTGTCGCATCTTTACCTCCTTGTCATATCGGGATGGACAGCTGATCCGGTGCGCATCACTGGGCACGCGAGTTCGAGAGGCTGGGGCTCACGACGCGCCGCTTGCACGGTGCACGAAACACGCACCGAATTTATCGCACCGGCGTACAGACCGTTTCGTGGCTGACGATAACCTCGCCTTCGAACAGCAGTTCCTCAATGTCGTGCAGCCTCACCTGAAACAGGTAGTACCAGCACACCGCGCAGCTGATGACCGCAGTGGAAGACGGTAACCGTGATAAAGCGATTTTCCATCCTTCATCAGGCGATCTTGCTCGACCAATTCAGCAACGTGACAGTGGCCAGTTTACTGATCGAGAAGGTTTAGTAGCGATCGCGGCCTTGGGTCTCTTTCTTTTAGACGTCGACCTCGACGTCATCCTCACGGGACGACTTGGCGCCGACGCGGTGGGCCTTTTCGTTGTCGGGCTGCTCGGCGTTTGATGGGAATGGCGCTCGCCTTCACGTCGGAATTCGCAGTCACCTTTGCCGTTCACGCTCCAGCCTACGGTGCGCGCCGCTTTCCGCCGTGCCTTTGGGACGAACATCGCTACCACTAAAGAGTGAAAAGCATGAACGTCACCAACTACATTCAATTCGACGGCGACGACCCTTGACACCGCAAAGGGCGCGGGCCTCGTCTCCACTATGGACCGCGACATGGACATCAAAGTTGTTCACGTTGGTCCTATCTCACGTCAGCGGATTGGAAGGCCGTTATATGGTAACGACCGCGCGCGCGTGGGACCTTGTCAGATGTTCGACAATGTCGGGAATGAAACAACGCGTTGAAGAGTGATCTCGTTGTTGGGCAAGCCTTTTTGGATTGGTACGACACTTGCGCGTCTCACGCCACGCAAACAAGAGGAGAAATCCATGGTTAGACTCAGCGCTCGCGCCAACGGCCACGCTCGACGCTTTCGGCAGACACAAATACGCGCTGCCTGGCACAGAACCACCGGCATATCGACCTCAGCCGTCCCACGAGCTGCCAATAGCAAGAGGCGGCACGCGAACCGCATAATGTTGCCTTATAACGACGTAAGGCACGCAAACTGACCACCGTCGCATTCTATCGGTTGCCGGCAGACGGCATGCGAACTCAATCAAAGAATCAGACCTATGCCGAAACTGATGATGCCAAGTGATCCTTTACTCGGGACAGATAGTCCGTCCCACAAAGGACATCAAACCGCAAGCCCCTCCCCCTCTGGCGACGAGGTCCCGCGGATCTCGGCTAATGAGGTCGGGCGGATACTTGACGCGATTCGTGACCTTGCTCCGGCCATTCTGTCCCGTGCAGCCGAGATCGAAACCGAACGCCGTATGCCCTCGGACCTTATCGAGAAGTTGCGATTGATCGGAGTGTTCCGCATGTTCGCGCCACGCAGTCGTGGAGGATTAGAGCTAGATTTGCCTTGGGGAATGAAAGTGATCAGCGCGTTGGCTCGGCTCGATGGCTCAGTGGGCTGGACCGCGATGATCGCCAGTGCATCGGCCATCATGGCCCCTCGATTGCCGAGACAGACTTACGATCTGATCTATGAAGACAAGGCGGATGTCATCATAGCTGGTGTCTCCACGCCTGAGGCACCGCCGAAAGAGTACCAGGTGGGTGGCAAGTCAGCGGCCGTTGGCCGTTCGCCAGTTGTTGCCACAACGCCGACTGGATCATGGGTCTCTGTGTCATGTCGGAAGGCGGAAAACCACTCTATGGTCCGGCAGGGGATGCCGGACCACCGTTGGTCCGGTATGTCGCATTGCCGGCCTCCGCTTGGCAAATTGAAGACACTTGGCACGCCTCCGGCCTCAGAGGTTCCGGCAGTCACCACACAGCCCTTCAGAACGTGGTCGCGCCGGAGGGCAATTTTTTCGACTTTCCAGATGGAGCATCATGCGAACCGGGACCGCTATATCAAGGTTGGCGGCACCTTCAGTCGGTGCTTTTTGGAGCTGTCTGCGTCGGCATCGCCGAGGGCGCGCTATGGGATGTTGCCGAACTCGCCCTCGGTGGCCGGCAACAACTTCGAGCGCCGGTTCCTATGCGCGACTCGGAGATGTTCCAAGGCGAGCTGGGTCGAATTGAGGCAGATGTGCGTGCAGCGCGGGCGGCCATGCAGATTCAGGCGAACAGTCACTGGCGGCACGCCGTGGCCGACACGCTGAACGGCCAATCCCTGTACACCCAGGGCATACAGACGGGAACCTGGATTGCGACGATCTGCGCCCGGGCAGCACATGCCTGCTTTACGCTGGCCGGCGGTGCTGCAGTTTATGAATCTTCACCTCTTCAGCGGCGGCTGCGCGATCTGCAGGCGGCGTCGCAACATGCCATGGTCCAGCAGCGGCACTATGCGGACGCTGGCCGGCTGCTGCTGGAGCGGGTTAGACGAACGCCAAGATCGGACACACAGCTATAGAGTGAGTACGGGAACGGCAAGAAGCCTTGCGAGTCATGCGTATGAAGCGCTTCCCGCATCGTTATGCTCCGCCGATACTAAGTCCAACGCCCGCAGACCGGTCGACGTCTGTTCTAGATATTCAGTTCTCGGATCGAAGCGGGCCGTGCCGGTTTAGTTCAGCCGCCTCGCAACCACAGCGGGGCGGCCCATGATGACTGATACAAGGCGACCAAGATGTAGAGACTCCAGCCTGCCCCAAACTACGAGATCTCACGTGTGATACATGGAGGCTGGCAATTGGCGAGCGGCCACTGCACGACTCGCAGCAAATATCCGGTAGCCGACCTGGTGGCCTTCGCGGATGCGGGAATAACCACTTTCGACTGTGCTGACATCTATACAGGGGTCGAAGAACTGATCGGCCATTTCAGAAAGCGCTATCGAGATCTGCGCGGGGAAGAAGCCCTAGTCCGGATCAAAGTTCACACCAAATTTGTGCCGCACTCTGACATGCTGCCGCGCATCAAGTCTTATGTCGAAAGGGTGATCGACCTCTCGCTGCGACGCCTCAACCAGGAACGGCTCGACCTCATACGACTCCACTCGTGGGAATACCAAGATCCTCGTTGGCTGGAGCCGGCGCTGTGGCTCGACGATCTGCGCCGCACGGGCAAGATTGATACGATCGGCGGTGCCAATTTCGACACTTACCATATGCTGGAGATCCTGAATGCAGGCGTTCCGCTGACGTCCATGCAGGTGCAGTACTCCCTCCTCGACCGCCGTCCCGCGCGGCGGATGGCTGCGGCGGCGATCGAGTACGGTATCCCCCTCCTGTGCTATGGCACTATGGCTGGCGGCTTCCTCGGCGACAGATGGTTGGGCGCACCGGAACCGACGGAGCAATTGGAGAACCGATCGTTGGTCAAATACAAGCGGATCATCGACGACGTCGGCGGCTGGGACCTTTTCCAAGCCCTTCTGACGATGTTGCGCCAGATCGCGGATCGGCACGGGACCGACATCGCCACGGTCGCCAGCGCCGCGATGCTCGAACGACCGGGTGTTGCGGCCGTCATCATCGGCGCTCGTGACCTCTCTCATCTGGCCTCGAACGCCGCCATCTCAAGTCTCGCTCTGACCGCCGAGGATGTCGATCTCATCGCCGAACTACTGGCGGAAGCGAGGCAGCTTGAGGGTGATGTCTATGGACTGCAGCGCGACGGCCAAAACGGCGATCGCACCCGCAAATGGTGATTCGCTTCAGTCAAGGCCGGTACCCGGATGCCCATCGCCGAATCTGTTCATGTCGAGCGTCGCACAGTGCGCCCCGGAGCCTAGTCGTGGCCTCTTGGTGATGCTTCTTAGCCGTCATCATCCGCTACGTGGTTTTGAGGCGGTCTGCATGCTTGGCCACTTGAGCGGTGGTGGGGTCGAGATGGGGTATGGAGCACGGCGGCGCTCTTCCGATCGCGCCAGGTTACCGTCGGGATACATGCGGACACGGTGCCAGAACCCTATCTCAAATCCACCGAGATTCTCGGGCGGCAATGAGGGGCGGCCCCTTTTCTGTCTGGGTCATCATTTTTCGCCTAGGCAATGTCCCTTTGGCATTAAGGCCTCGTCAACGTCCGCACCCGCCGACATGGATTGCCACCACTCGACCGGAGTCTACGCGCCGGGCGGCGCCGTCCGGCTCGGCGCAGGGATCGAGAGGTATGGGTTCGTCAAACCGCTGTAACAGTGCGTCGCCACGATCATCGCATACCGACGTGCCGGGGCAGCCGCGCAAAGTGTGCGGGAGTCAAACACATTTTCGTCAATGCCAGCGCGGGTCTCAATAGCCGGGCCGCAAGTAGTAGTCAGCCGACGCTTGATCCCGAGTGTCGCATCCAGTATGCGCAGCGAAGCGTGCATCCGCCGTCGCACTACGCGACATTTACTCCGCACCGCCTAATGATTCGCAACAACCGGATCGGCCAGAACACGGCCAGCCTGCTGCTTTCCCTGCATCCGTCACTATTGATAGATATGAGGTGAGCATACCTGTCCTATCTTCCATCCCTGACTATGTACGTGGTGACGCCGCGGTGTCCGATGCGCACCGGTCGTTGCGTGAAAGGTTCATAGAAGCAGGCCTGCTCGCGACACCGGCGAAAACGGCCTTTATGAGCACAATCATATCTATAAATGCATCGTCGAACGCCTGATCTGGCTGATATCGTGCATGACTGCGGACCAGCATCCGGAAGTTCTGCGCTTCCGGCCAGCGGTGGCACGCAAGGACTTCGAGAACAACGAATACATGAACAACTTCCCGCGCCTCGCCGGCACCAATCACGCGTTCTGAGGCGACGAACTGGACCATCGGTGCCTGTTGCGGGCGCTGAACGACGTACTAGCCGATCCCAGCGACGAGCGAAGCGACGCTTGGCTGGCCCAGCAAAAGCCAACGCGCGCGGTGCTCGCGTCCGCTGCGTGCGATCCGGTCTCGGTCATCTCGCAACGCGGCCCGCTACCGAAAAATGGGCTCACGATTGGAGCTGCTGTCGTACCGCTTCCTCACGAACCTTCTCTGGACCCCACCGCGCATACGAATGTTCAGAATGCGCGAGTACGTGCGGATCGGCTCGCCAGAAGATGTTCAGGCTTTTCGTACGAGGCGGATCGAACGCAGCCGTGCACTTGCACGGATGTTGCGCCTGCCCGCCGACCTCGCCGTCGCAAACGACCGATTCTCCAGCCGCGGCGGCAAGATCTTCGCGGACAGTCAGCGCGTTCAGCAGTTGAACTTCGAACTGCTTGTCGGAGTAACGAACCTGCAGCGCAAGACCGCCTGTCTGTCGTAGAACTATCATGGATCACTTCCCTTCGATATAAAAACTCTGTGCCCGAGCGGCTCCGTCGCGCACTCGGGCTGCATTCGAAATGGAGAGACTCACGCCTGCGCTGCTGCACCATCACGGGTGCGACGTCGAAGCATGGCCCGACGATTTGCGTGAACTACTCCGGGGCCAGAGCCGCGAGCTAATTTTCTGGCGAGCGTGCACTGGCGCTCGCCTGCAGACACGGCCATGACCGCCCAAGTTTCAGTAGTATTGTCAATCGCACGACGCGCAAATCATCACGGAACGCGTGGATCTTGAGCATGTCGAAATTGCACTTCTGTTGACGAGAATCGGGCGACTAAGGCTAAAGCCAGCCAGCCAGCATGAAAGTACCTTAATAGTCGGTAACATTGGAATGCAATATGATACCTTTTCCATCTGAAATTATTTGGCCGCCTAAGCTCGGCGCGGCCGATCCATATATCGATCTCGAAGAACTCGATAGTCTCGATGTTAATTCATGGGCCTATGCGCAGACGGACCGCACAATGGGAATGTATGGGTGCACGTCAGGTGCGGACGTGCTAACTAAGCGGCTCGTCGAATCCATGATGGCGCAAGATTGCATCGTCGTATGTTCACGCTGGGGGAACTGGGCTTACAACATCTGGCGCGATGACGCCCGTCCGCTCGGTTTTGTACGGCGCACGGCTTGGAATACCTGGATTGAGGGCAATCCTGAATGGGAAGTGGTACTGGAGGTCAATGCGCTTGACTTGAACAACCGAAACGGGGACGGCACGCGCTGGGCTATGGCCGACTTTCGCCTTCTTTGTCCCACCGCCGATCGCGCACTGGTTTTTCTTTCTCCCGGCGGCTCCGATACCCATATTGTGCGGGAATTCGACGTGGAAAGACGTGCCTCTGTTGAAAACGGATTCGAACTACCAGATCCCGGTCACCACAGCGTTGCATGGATCGATCAAGATACAGTTTACGTGAGTTGGGATGATAGCTCAGTAAGTGCTGACCCCGCTGTCACTGTTTCCGGTTACCCGCGACAGGTCCGCAGGTGGAAGCGAGGAACGTCAATTGCACATGCGCCGGTGGTGTTCGAATGCGAGCGTGACGACTTGGGTGCGTCAGCGAATTACAATCCAATCCAAGCGCGCCATATCGCATGCCGCAGAACGGCATTATACGAAGCGGAAAACTTCTGGCTTGACGAAGAGGCCGGTGAATGGCGGTTATACGATGTGCCGCGCAATTCGGCTCGCTTGTTTGAGTGGAACGAGTGGCTATTCGTTACGCCACGCACCGATTGGCACGCCAACGAAACGATTTATCGAGGTGGTTCATTGCTGGCCATTCGACATGACGCATTTATCGACGGCGATCGCCATTTCATAGTACTTTTCGCGCCAACCGAAGAGACCGCCCTGTCAGGGGTGCATTATACGAAGCGCTGGCTAATCGTCTCAGTCAAGAGCGAAAGTATTACCCGCGTGACGCTCTGGCGTCCACCTGGTTCGGTCCACGACATTTGGCAATCTCGAGTGTATCCGTTGCCGGCCGGGTGCGAAGCATCTGTGACCGCCGTCGATAGGGCACGCGATGACACCGTACTGATTTACGTCAATCACTTCCTGACACCACCGACGCTATATTATGTCGATCTCTCGAGTAACACACCGTGGCACCTGCTCGGAAAGCTTCCCGCACGCTTCAATTCAACCGGATTGGTCGCGCTGCGCCGGCATGCCGTGGCGCCCGATGGCGCGCAGATTCCGTATTGGGTGATCGGTCGTGAGGCAGATCTTCAGGGCAATCCTCGACCTTGCCTGCTCTATGGATACGGCGGTTTCGAAGTCCCGCTCGACACGCCCACCTATTTGGGCACCTTGGGATTCTCCTGGCTCGAACCGGGCGGCGTGTACGCAATCGCGAGCATCCGGGGCGGAGGTGAGTTCGGACCTAGATGGCATCAAGCCGCACAACGAGAAAAACGTCAGGTCGCATTTGACGATTTCATTGCCGTGGCTGAGGCACTGGTCGGCTCCGGTGTTACCGTCCCGGCGCAGCTCGCGATCCAAGGCGGGAGCAACGGCGGGTTATTAACTGCAGCGTGCATGATCCAACGCCCGGATTTATTCGGTGCCGTTGTCTCGGACGTGCCATTGCTCGACATGTCCCGTTTTCACCTGTTGTTGCAGGGCGCTTTGTGGGTCGACGAGTACGGAAATCCCGACGACGCCGACGATTGTCGGATCCTCATGGCTTACTCGCCCTATCACAACGTAAAGCCGGGCGTCTCCTATCCGCCCGTGCTATTCACGTCGTCGTCCACTGACGATCGCGTGCATCCAGGCCATGCACGCAAGATGGTAGCGAAAATGCAGGCACTCGGACATCGTGAGGTGTGGTACCTGGAACAGCACGACGGCGGCCACGGCGCTGGCGTCGACCCCCAAACCATAGCCCGCGCCAGTGCAACGAAAATTGAGTTCCTGCGAGCGAAGATCGGAGCGTTGTTACAACCGACCGCGTGACCCAGCTTTAACCGTCACACATGGGCCGCTCGCGGCAAGAATAGTCCCCGGCTCTGCCGCGATAAGGGGGCGAGAAACGTCCTGCTTGCGCAGGACGGCTTATGCAGCCAGCGAGTACGACTGCTGGGCGGGCGTCTGTGTCATATCGCCCTCTTTCATCAGGCCTTTGCGGATCATGTGCATGAGCTCGATGCCCCACTACAATGCCCGCGCAGCGAAAATCCTTGAACTCTATGTCCAGGTTCTCCGCGAGTCGGTCCATGCTGTGCATGCCTAAAGTGTCCTCAACACGCACGAACGAGAGCAACAGGGCGAGTTGCGGCCGCTTCGTCTCTTTGCCCGACGCCTTGTCCGCAAAGATGCGGTCAAGCGTAATGCCGTCGGGCTGGCGCTCGGCACTTTGTTCAAAAGTGCCGTCCCGCACGTAGCCGCCGCGCTGACCATTCATGAAGAATTCCGGCAATGATGTCAGCTTGAAAGCTGTGAGCTTGAGCGTTCGCGTCAATCAATTGTCGGAATGATCCTATCCTGACGAATCTGACGGTCTTGCCTAGCAGGCAGGTTAGAGGATGCCTGAACTCGGCAGGCATCCTGCCTTCTACCAATCAGCCGATCATCTTTGCACGTGGAAGAAGTATCACGGCAGCCGCAAATGCGAGGGTCCCCACACTGCCGAACGTGATCCATGTCTGGATTGGTGTGCCGTTCGTTGCGAGCCAACTGCCCGCATAATATCCCGCCGTGCTTCCGAATGCCCCCACAGCGCTCAGCGCACCAAAGAACGTGCTTTGGCTTCCGTCAACCGCCAGAGACGCGATCATGGTTTCGAACGCCGGCACCAGAATTGTTTCGGTAACGGTGTATCCCGCGACGAAGACCAGGAACCAGGCGACACCATCCATGGCAGCCACGCTCGCATAGGCAAAAGCGGCAGCGAGGTACGCGCCGATTGTCGCAGACGCGGGATTCATCCGGACAAGCCAGTGTTTGGGCGACAGCATGAAGGCCAATCCGATCACACCGTTCACGACATACACGGCTGACGCTGCATAGGGGCCAGGCATGCGGCCGGCGTACAGCGGAAATGCTACGTACAGTTGCGGGAACAGAAAAAAACCAAGGCAGAGACGAGACACCGCAATCAGACGCCACAGACCGCGATGCGCCGCCGTTACGCGCAGGCTGGAGATAACCGGGCTGCGACCTGACACCTCGCAATAGTCGGGTTTCAGCTGAAACACCGCGGCTCCGAGAAGCCCGAACAGGACAGCGCTGCTGGCGAACGCGAACCGCGTATCAAACAGCCCTGCGAGCCCAGCAATCAGCTGGCAGCATCTGGGCGGACAGCAGGTTCCCGGCCATCACCGTCGCAAGCGCTGCGAAATTGAAATGCAGCGTGACGGACATGTGCAGTGCGAGAAGCGGAACGGTCATGAAATGTGACGCGTTCATCATCCCTTGCATCCGCAACAATGCCTGGATATCACGCGGAAAAGCGACTCTGGTCGGCAGGCGAGACGCTGGTTCGTTGGCGGTCAAGTTAAATCCTGATATGACTTTCGAGGTCAGGCCATCTGGGTTCCTAATGCAGCAAGAACGGCGCAAACACCTGCGCTGCAAGTGCCGAACCGGCGGCTGGGCGGATACAACCGATATCGCATTTTCCGGGGAAAATGGCCGATATTGTTGCCTTGAGTTCAGGAAACCCGGGTTTATTGCGACCACAACTGCATCCCAATTATCAGCCGAAACCCCTGAGTGACTCCACGAGTAACCGGTTGGCTTTGGTAATCGGCAGCAATGGTTTTGTCGGAGCACATTTGACCGCCAGACTATCTGCTGATCCGCAGGTTGAGCATGTTTTGGCAATGGTGAGAGGGAGTCCTGAAAGAACAGCCGAGCAGCGTTTTGATGAAGCCTTAATTAGATATCGAATTAAGCCTGCTTTTCTGGAAAAGATAACGATATTGAATGCTTCTCCAACCGAACCATATTGGGGCCTCGATCGTAGAACTTATGTTGAATTGGCAGAACAAGTACGTTTGGTATTTAACTGTGCCAGTTCGACAGAGTATGATCTGTCATATGCGCAGATCATACAAGATTGGGTCATGAGCTTTCTGCAAGTCTTGCAATTTTGCATGCAAGGTGTCAGTAAGCACTTATCGGGGATTCTTGGTGGTACTCTGGTTATGCCCAAATGAAATGGGTAAATGGACAAGTCATTCGACGGATCGCCGACGATCAGGTTTTTCCAGTTACCTTATGCGAACCGAGCTACGTTTTGGGCAGCACCTCTCTAGCAGGCTGTTGAAAAGCGCCCCGTCATGACGACCGAAGCTACGTTCAGGAGACTTGCGCGTGCAATTTCCCGCTGAATTACCGGTTTGCCGCGCGATCCGCGCGGGGCATGCGCACGCATG
>NZ_JBFRCK010000049.1:0-28155 GCF_040965775.1 Paraburkholderia sp. BR10954 | reverse complement strand
ATCGCCGGTATCTGCACATGGGGCTGTATCTGCCGTCGCTCAACGAACCGGCGGTCGGCGATGCGGTGTTCGTGCGCGATTCCAGCGGTTCAGTGTTTGACGAGACGCAGGCGCAGTTCGACGCGGAAATCCTCGTTGTGAATGAGACTGTGCGGCCGCGGCGGCTGATCGTGCTGGATTGCGATACGCGTGTAAAGCAGGTGCAGATCTTCGAGCGCGGCGACGCGGTCGAACTTCTACCGGTGCGTGGCGGGGGAGGCACTTCGTTTGTCGATCCGTTCAAACGGCTGGCCGACGAAGGCATTCAACCCACGTTTCTGGTCTATCTCACCGACATGGATGGAGCATTTCCGATCGATGAACCGTCCTATCCCGTCCTGTGGGCATCGACCGTGCCGCTCAGGCGCGCGAAGAAGGCACCGTTTGGCGAAATGATGGAAGTGATCTGCTGACGGGCGATGTCTGCCCATTCTCCTGAACCCAAGCCCGGCAATTTTGCCGGGCTATTTTTTTGCCCGCGGACTCTCCCCGCGGTCGCGCTGCTCTCGGCCAGGAAGGGACGCTCGCGGTTGTCGGCATTTTGACGTTCGAACGGCAGTTCGCCTCCGGGAAGCGTCGCTCAAGCTGTGGTTCATACCCCGTGGAGAGATCTTGTGCTGACCCTTGCACAAATCCGGCCGACCCACACGACGCCCTACCGGCTCTCCGGCCAGAGACGGCTTCGACGTGCCCGACACTGCGTTTGCGCCGGTCATCGATTACGAACAGATGCTGGTCGTGCCGGAGG
The DNA here is from genome assembly GCF_040965775.1 of Paraburkholderia sp. BR10954. NCBI lineage: Bacteria > Pseudomonadati > Pseudomonadota > Betaproteobacteria > Burkholderiales > Burkholderiaceae > Paraburkholderia > Paraburkholderia sp. BR10954. The sequence goes on along the minus strand of NZ_JBFRCK010000049.1, from coordinate 27,368 downwards.
CGCTTCCGCTCGCTGCCCGGGAATTCGCGCTGGCAGTCCGGTGATACTTCGGCTTGCCATGCGGGAACGAGAAATGGCGTCGACCGCAAACACTGCCATCCAGGCACCGAGAAGAATTATCGAAAATTGCTTGTTTTTCAATCGAAATTTGCAGAAATGTCATCGCGGCTGATTTTGGCTACTGACTCGCGTCATTAGGATGGTTGCAGGCCAGCGCAGTGTTGCTTGGCTCAACGGGTCGACGGTTCTGTCGATCCTATTCTCAGCCAACCTATCGAGAGCACGACCATGCAATCATCACGGCCATTGATATGCCTCGCGTCCCTGACGCTTGCCCTGCAACCTCTCGCGGCTCACGCGGATTTGACGGTCAAGATCGGGCAGGTTTCTCCGCTGACCGGCGAACTATCCCACATCGGAAAGGATGATGAAAACGGTGTGCGGCTGGCGATCGAAGATCTGAACAGCAGAAAGATTCGCATTGGCGGGCAAAACGTCACGTTTGTGCTCGACTCGCAGGATGATGCGGCCGATCCGAAGACAGCGGTGACCGTCGCCCAGAAACTGGTGGACGATGGCGTGGCGGGTGTCGTCGGTCATGCGAACTCCGGGACGTCGATACCCGCTTCCAAAATCTACTCGGATGCAGGCGTTCCGATGATCACCGAATCGGCAACCAACCCGAAGCTCACGCAGCAAGGATTGACGAACGTGTTCCGTATGGTCGCGAATGACGTGAGACAGGGCTCGGTCATCGGCTCGTATCTGGTCCACGATCTTGGCGCGCGCAAGGTCGCCATCGTCGACGATCGTACGGCGTACGGACAAGGTCTCGCAGACGAGATCGAAAAGTCCGTCAAGGCTGCCGGAGGCAACGTGGTCGCCCGCGAGTACGGCACCGACAAGACAACGAACTGGATGGCGGTGCTCACGACCATCAAGAGCCGTCAGCCGGAAGGGATCGCTTTCACGGGCGGCGACACGCAAGCCGCGGCATTCGTGCAGCAGGCGCAAAAGCTCGGCTTGAAGGTCAAGTTCATTGCCGGCGATGAAGCGTGCACACCGCAGTTCATCAAGCTCGCTGGGTCTTCGAGGAGCAAGGACGCGTACTGCACGCTGGCGGGTGTGCCGCCTGCAAAGATGCCGCAAGGACCGGAGTTCTTCAAACGCTATCAGCAGCGCTTCGGCGTTCCCGTGCAGCTCTATGCCCCTTATGCCTACGACGCAGTGCTCGCGATGGCGGACGCGATGCAGACCGCGGGCTCGACCGACCCGAAGGTGTATCTGCCGAAGCTGCGCGCGTCCAGGCTGGACGGCGTGACGGGCGCAATCCAGTTCGACGAGAAGGGCGATATCCGTAACGGCGCGATTACCGTTCGTCAGTTCGATCAGGGCAACTGGACCGACAGGTCAGTCGTGCGCTGACGGCGTCACGCGCCTTCGGGCGCGACGGGTACACCGAGCCCCACCTTTACGTTGCTCATGCTCACCAGCGTCTTGAAGCGTTTGACGTTGTTGTTCGAGAAGAACAGTTGCCGCGTGAGGGCCGTGTACTCGTCCATGTTGCGAACCGTCAGTATCAGCACGAAGTCCCATTCGCCCGCGACGTAGTAGCACTGCTGGATTTGCGGGCATTGCGCGAAGGTGCGCTTCATCGAGTCGAGCAGATCGATCTGTTCGCTCTCGACCTCGACTGTTGTAATGATCGTCAGCGGATAGCCGACCTTTTCGGGCGCGACGATGGCGGCGTAGTTGCGAATGATGCCTTCGTCCGACAGGCGTCGCAATCTGCGATTGACGGCCGCTGTAGACAGATTGACGCGCGCGCCGAGTTCGTTCTGAGGAATCTGCGCGTCGCGTTGCACTTCCATCAATAGCTTCAGATCAAAATCGTCCAGGCTGAGTGTCATGGTTTTGCGGCCGGAAGGTCGAAACAAAGATATTTTTGCATGATGGGGGCGATTTGGAGACTTTTTCTATCACCGCAAACAATATTATTTCCTCAACCGACATGTTCGACAGGCGCATTCCCCGAAATCGTCAAGGACGTCCGACAATGGAAAGCACGCTGCAGGGCCAGTTGAAGAGCTGGCGCCAGTATTTGCATCAACATCCCGAAACGGGCTTCGAGGAAGTCAACACGTCCGACTATGTGGCGAACATTCTCCGGACGCTTGGGCTGGAAGTTCACCGCGGCATCGGGGGAACGGGGCTCGTTGCGAACCTGACGGCCGGGGACGGGAAACGGGTTATTGGCCTGCGCGCCGATATGGATGCGCTGAACATTGCCGAGCAGGCGCCCGATCGCGAGCATGCTTCGCGCACCGCCGGAAAAATGCATGCGTGCGGGCATGACGGGCATATGTCGATGATTCTCGGGGCGGCGCGACTCCTTGCAGAACGGCGCGATTTCAATGGCACGGTCCGCTTCATCTTTCAGCCGGCGGAAGAGCATGGCCGCGGCGCGAAGGCGATGATGGCCGACGGCCTGTTCGAACGCTTCCCCGTCGATGCCATCTTCGGCGCGCACAACATGCCGGGCATGCGCGCGGGAACGTTTGCAACGCGCGCGGGCGGCCTCATGGCGAGTGAAGACAACTTCGTCATTCACATCAAGGGGCGGGGCACGCATGCTGCACGTCCGCATATGGGCGTGGACCCGATCGTCATCGCGTCACAGATTGTGATGGCATTGCAGACCGTCGTGTCGCGCAATCTCGATCCGAGCCTGCAGGCGGTGATTTCGTGTACGGAATTCATCACGGACGGCCTGAGAAATGTGATTCCTTCGAATGTCATCATCAAGGGCGATACGCGAAGCTATTCACGCGAAGCGCAGACGTTGCTCGAGACGCGCATGCGGGAAGTATGCGAAGGCATCTGCCGCACGCTCGGCGCCGATTGCACCTTCGAGTACACACACGAGTTCGCGCCGACGGTGAACTCGGAGCAGTTCGTCGGCGTTGCGGTAGCGGCGGCGCGCAATGTGGCGGGAAGCGATGGCGTCGACGCCAACATCCAGCCGATGATGATTTCGGAAGACTTTGGTGCGTTCCTGCAGGTGGTTCCCGGCAACTTCATCTTCATCGGCAACGGCGACTCGGCGGATAAAGGGGGTATTCCCCTCCACAACGCCACCTACGATTTCAACGACGACATCCTTTTGATGGGAGCGCGTTATTTCGCTGAGATCGCGCGGCTCGAATTGCCAGTCGGCTAACGATTAAAGGGAAATAAATGAATACGTCTGTACCTGCATCGCTGGCACTCGACGGCGCATGCATGCTTGAACAACTGCGCCAGCTCGGCGAACTGGGCGCCGATCGAGAAGTGGGTGGGCGCACTCGTATCGCGCTGACTGATGACGAGCGAGCCGGTCGCGATCTCGTCGTCCGATGGATGCGCGAACTCGATCTCGATGTCCGAATCGATCGCATCGGCAACATTTTCGGCACGTAGCGTGCCGATTCGGATGACGGCAGCCAGCGTCCACTGATGATGGGCTCGCACATCGACACGGTGAAAAACGCCGGCGCGCTGGATGGCTGTTACGGCGTACTGGCAGGACTCGCGGTCGCGCGAGCCTTTCGTCAGGCAGGCATCAGGCCGCAACGTTCCATCACTATCGGAGCATTCACCAACGAGGAAGGCATCCGCTATCAGCCGGACATGATGGGCTCGCTGGTTTACGCTCGCGGCCTGTCCGTCGATGCAGCGCTGAATACGGTTGGCATCGACGGTACCCGCCTTGGCGACGAACTCGCGCGCATCGGTTATGCCGGGTGACCTGGAGCCCGGCGCAATCGTTCCGCACGAATACCTGGAACTGCACATCGAGCAGGGCCCGATCCTTGAAGCAGAGAACATCCGCATCGGTGTTGTCGAGAATCTCCAGGGCATCTCGTGGCAGCAGATTACCGTTCAGGGCAATGCCAATCACGCAGGTACAACGCCAACGCGGCTTCGTCATGGTGCGGGCTGGGTGGCCGCCGCCGTTTCGACGTTCCTGCGTGAGCTGGCCGTTACTGCCGGCACCACTTTGGCGACGATCGGCATGCTGCGGATCGAGCCAAACGTCATCAACGTGATTCCGCGCAAGGCGGTGTTCACAGTGGATCTGCGTGATCCGGACGAACAACGCCTTCAGGACGCCGAGCGGCGGCTCGCCGAATTCCTCAAGGAGGTCGCGGAGAAGGAGGGCGTGAAGATCACGACCGAGCGCCTGGTCCGTTTCGAGCCTGTCGTATTCGATGCAGAACTGGCCGACGCGATCGAGGCTTCAGCAGAGCGCATGGGCTTCACGCATCGCCGGATGACATCGGGCGCCGGACATGACGCCCAGATGATCGCGCGCATTGCGCCGGCCGCGATGATCTTCGTGCCGAGCCGCGGTGGCATCAGCCATAACCCGCGCGAACACACGGACGACGATCAGCTTATCGACGGCGCGAACGTCTTGCTGGATGTCGTGCTCCAGCGGCTCGCACAGAAGTGAGCACGACTTTCATTCGCCAATTCACATCATTCGTTACTGGAGTATCAAGGTCATGTTGGTAGCCAATCCACGCGCAACGCGCGCTGCGTACCCCGCTGAATTGAAGACCATTCTCAGCATCGAGAAAGCACAGGAAAGCCGCGCCTGGCTTTCATCCTGGGACAAGATTTCGCCCGATGCGACGCCGTTGCGTGAGTTGCCGGGGCTGGCCGCGAGGCTCGCGGTCGGCAGCATCAGTATCAAGGACGAGTCAGCGCGCTCTGTGCTGGGCAGCTTCAAGGCCTTGGGTGCACCGATTGCGCTGGTACGCCTGATTCAGCGGCTGTGGCGGAATCATAATCTCGACGCGCATGGCCTGTTCGAAGGACGCTATCGGGAGCTGCTGACGCATTCCACGGTAGTGAGCGCCACGGACGGCAACCACGGAAAGGGTCTTGCCGCTGCCGCGCAAACGCTCGGTTGCCGTTGTGTGATCGTGCTGCACGCGAATGTCAGCGTCGAGCGCGAGAAAGCGATAGCGGCGTACGGTGCAGAGATTGTGCGCATCACCGGAAACTACGATGAGTCGGTCGAAGAGGCGGCTCGCCTCGCTTCGTTGAATGGCTGGCACGTCGTTTCCGACACGTCGTACGACGGTTACGAAGACATCCCGCGCGATGTGATGCAGGGCTATGGCACGATTGCAGCGGAGATCGTCGAGCAGAGCGATAGCCAGCCGGATCGGCCGGCGTACACGCATGTGTTCCTTCAGGGCGGTGTCGGCGGCCTTGCAGCAGGATTGATCAGCTACCTGTGGGAATACCATGGCGAACATCGTCCGCGATTCGTCGTCGTCGAACCGCAGCAGGCCGACTGCCTGTATCAGAGCGCGTTGGCGGGACGCGCAGCTCGTGCAACGGGCTCCGTCGACTCCGTGATGGCCGGGCTCGCTTGCGGCGAGACGTCGCCGCTCGCATGGAAGTTCCTGCAGCCCAGCGTCGATGATTTCATGACCATCAGCGATGACGATGCAGTGAACGCCATGCGCATCCTGGCTGCTGGCAGCGATACCGATGCGCCCGTCGTCGCTGGCGAGTCGGGCGTGGCGGGTCTTGCTGGGCTGATTGTCTTGCTTCAAGACCCGCTGCTGGCCAGCAACGTAGGCCTCGATGGCTCGTCCCGCGTGTTGTTGGTCAATACCGAAGGCGCCACCGCTCCCGCAACGTATCAGGAACTGGTCGGCGAGACAGCCCAATCAGTCCTCGAACGCCAACTCGCCTGGCTAGCCGAGCCGACAGCCTGAGCGAACTCCCGCTCGCCGTCATCTCCGACGCGATGACGGCATTCGTTGCCTAGACGATAACAAAAGCGCCGCTGTGGCGGGAATCAGTCACGCCCCTGCGAACGCGATCCAGGAGACAATTATGAAGGATAACGTCAACCGAAGTATCGGCCCAGTGGCATTGCTCTTTACAGAGCTTGGGCTCGATTATCGGCTCCGGGTGGCTGTTTGGCGCCTGGCACGCGTCGAAGGTTGCGGGGCCGGCCGCGATCATTGCGTGGATCATTGGTGCGGTTATCGTGCTGGCCATCGCACTGACTTACGCAGAGCTGGGTACGACATATCCGGAGTCGGGCGGCATGGTCCGCTACGCGCGCTATTCTCATGGAGCACTCGTCGGATTTATAGCCGCTTGGGCGAACTGGATATCGATCGTTGCTGTCATCCCGATTGAAGCAATCGCGTCGGTTCAATACATGGCGTCGTGGCCTTATTCATGGGCCCATGCGCTGATGACCGGCGAGGATCTCACGACACAAGGACTGTTCGCCAGCGCATTGCTCGTCATTGTCTACTTTATGCTGAACTACTGGGGTGTGAAGCTGTTTGTTAAGACGAACACCGCCATCACCGTCTTCAAGTTTCTCGTTCCGGGCGCCACGATTGCCAGTCTGATGTGGGCGGGCTGGCATCAGGAAAACTTCGCGGTCGGCACAGGTGGACAATTCGCGCCCTACGGGTGGCCGTCAATCCTTACGGCCGTTGCAACCAGTGGTATCGTGTTCAGCTTCAACGGATTCCAGAGTCCCGTTAGTTTTGCGGGCGAGGCGCGTAGCCCTTCGAAGAGCATCCCGTTTGCGCTGGTCGGCTCGATCCTGCTTGCGCTGGTTATCTATGTGATGCTGCAGATCGCGTTCATAGGCGCCGTCAGCCCGTCAAGTATCGCATCCGGATGGCATGGTCTGAATTTTTCATCACCGTTCGCAGAACTGGCCATCGCCCTCGACCTGAACTGGCTGGCGATTCTGCTGTACGTGGATGCTTTCGTTAGCCCATCGGGAACAGGCACGATCTATACCGCAACGACGGCCCGCATGATATATGCGATGGAGCGCAATGGGACCATGCCAAGCATCTTCGGCGCGACCCATCCCGTCTACGGGGTCCCGCGAGCTGCCATGTGGTTCAACCTCGGCATTTCGTTTCTCTTCATGTTTTTCTTTCGTGGTTGGGGAACACTCGCCGCGGTCATCTCGGTAGCAACAATTGTTTCCTTCCTGACTGGACCGGTTAGCCTGATGGCACTTCGAAAGCATGCCGCGGATCTCCGGAGACCTCTTCGAATTCCTGGCATGTTGGTGATCGCACCGTTCGCATTCGTGTGCGCTTCCCTCATGCTTTTCTGGGCATGTTGGCCGCTGACAGGGCAGATTATCCTGTTGATCATCGTGGCGTTGCCTGTCTATTTCTACTACCAGTCGACGGCGGGATGGGAGAGTTTTCGCGCGGAACTGCGAGCGGCGTGGTGGATGCTGTTGTACCTGCCCGCCATGGCGATGCTTTCGTTGCTGGGCGGACGGGAGTTTGGAGGCATGGGTGTCATTCCCGACGGGTGGGACATGCTGACTGTTGTGGCGGTTGCGCTGGTTTTCTATCGATGGGGCGTAAGAAGTGGGCTACGCACCACATACCTGAACGAACACGCATCTCCAGAAACCGCCTTCCTGGCATCGGGCCGGGTTGGATGAAGGACGTAACGCCTGGCCGCTGTTCGTCGCCAACCGAGGGCGGGTAGGCTTACGTTCGAGGTTATTTGAATACTCGAACAGCCGACTTGGTGTGTTAGTCATAAACCCACGGGCGGCCGAAGTACTCAGGAAGCCGCCATTAATTTTACCCCGCCGAACGGGCCGATGTGGGTCGAAACGGGCCGTTTTCGCGAAGCACGCACGCGCGGATTGCCCGTGCCATCAGGCGGTTGGTTTCATCGAAAAAGGTCCAGCTGCCGCGGATCGATCTCCGAGGCGGCGACCATGGGCTTGGGCGCCGGCTTCGGCTCGATGCGGAAGAATTCCGGACTTACACCGGCATTTCTGGCAGCGCTTAGCCAGTCGGGCATGTTGCCCAGCCCGTTCCATTCGTTGCCGCGCGCATCGCGATAAAGAGGCGGGTGGTCGACGTCGTGCTGGATTGACTCTGCGAGTGCTTCAAGCGTGATGCCGAATTCTTCCATGCGCCGGCGAAGCCAGATAATCAGCCTGTCGCGGGCCTCGCCGTCAGCGATTTTTCCCCTCATGTCCTGTTGCCCGAATTCTGGTTGTCGCGGTTTATCCCGGTTAATGCCTAGAGGTCGCTAGGCGCGCCTGCGGGCCGTCTGCTCGAATGTCTCGCCCGCGCGGAAACGATCCAGCCTGTCGCTAGCGTCAGCGATCGCGGCGACTGGCGCGCGCCGAAGCTGATGGTCGTACGTGCTCACGATCGTCGCGAACTGCGCAAATCCGTCATCGTCGAGCATCCACACGCCGGTGTCCCGGCCGCGGTCGAATGCCGACCCGATCACCTCTTCCGCGTCCTGCATCTGTTCGACCGTCGCCGAGCCGTATCCGGCTTCCGCGAGCAGCCCCACAACGATCATGGCCTGGCACAGCATCTGGGCAGCATTCAGGTTGCCCTGGCCTCGTCGCATTGCGTCGAGGGCTATGTGCACCTGCAAGGAAAGTTCGTCCGCCTGAGCGCGCGGCATCGGCAACAGCAGAGTTTTCGAGCGGCGGGCGCGAGCGGCCTGCGGGCTTGTGTAAAACGGAATTGTTCTTGCCATCGATGATTGATGATTGGAAAGGCAATTGCGCCGCAGACATATACCACAATTTCCCGCTGCGGTTAATCCGAAAGCTATACGTTTTTCTTGAGCTTTCCGGGTTAAGCCCGTTAGCCGGCTGACGGGAGTCTGGAAGGCGTGAAGCAGCCCGGGTGGGTCAAGGCGTCCATCGTCTGCGACATCGAGCACGACACTTTCCCCGAAAGCTCGCGGATTTGATCGTTCTTTCAGTCTGCTTCAGGTTCCGGCCGGACGGAACAATAGCAGCATGTCCGAGGCTACCGACAATCCCCTGCTCAAACTGCGCCCGCTCGAGGAGAGCGCGGTACGCATGTTTTTCGAGTCGCTGCGTCCGTTGCGCGAGTGCCTTGACGCGCCCGACGTTGCCGAAATCATGATCAACGATTTCAGCAACATCTGGATCGAGCGCCGCGGCACGATGGAGCGCCTTGACCTCACGCTTAACGAAGCGGTGCTTGACGGCGCGATCAGCGCGCTGGCGGCATCGGTCGACAAGTCGGCGGTCGCCGGCACCGCGCAGGGGATCATCAACGCCGGTCACAAGAATCTGCGTATTGCATCGGTGATGCGGCCAACCGCGATCGACGGCAATGCGCTTTCGATCCGAAAGCACCGCGACAAGCACCTATCGCTTAGCGACTACGTGAACATGGGCGCGTTCTCGCTCACGAACGCCCGCAAGGAAAAGGAACTCGATCTCTTCCCCCCGGGCATCCAGGACGATGCCTTGCGCGAGGCCCTGAGCGCGATGGTTCGGGCACGCCGCAATGTCCTTGTCGCCGGCGGCACGTCGTCGGGCAAAACCACGCTGCTCAACGCGCTGAATGCGCAGATCCCTGAGGACGAGCGCGTCATCACGGTCGAAGACACGATGGAGCTGATGCTGACCGCGCCCAATCGTGTGCGGCTTCTGTCGAACCCCGACAAGGGTGTCACGACGCAACTGCTCGTCGCCCTGTGTCTGCGCTTCCGGCCCGATCGCATCATCGTCGGCGAAGTGCGAAGCGGCGAGGCCTATGACTTCATCCAGGCGCTGAGCACCGGCCACGACGGTGGCATGGGCTCGATTCACGCCAACGACGCGCGTGGCGGCCTGAGCCGTCTCGAAAATCTCGCGATGCTCGGCGTGCCGCCGGGCAGCCGGTGGGAACTGGCAGATATGCGAAAGGCGGTGGCCGACTGCTTCCACTATGTCATTCATCTTCGCCGCACAGGCGAGCTGCGTCACGTTTCCGAAATCCTCGAAATCAAGGGTTTCAGAGACGGCGACTACGTTCTCAACCGCGTCTTCTAACCCATCGGAGTGCCTTTAATGAAGAAGTATCTGTCTGATTTTCTCGCTACCGCGCGCGAGCGCACGCGAGCGTTGAGCCGCTTTATCTGGACGCGCTTCCTTACCCGCCGTGAGCTGCGTTCGACCGTCGTTGCTGCTTCGCTCGCCGCATTCGCGCCGTTCGCCTTGGCCGTCGACCTGACCGACCTCGGCTCCGCGACGGACGTCATCTGTCTGATCTCGTCCTACATTAGTGGCCCGTGGCTTTACGGCATCGGCATCGTGCTGATCATCGTCGGCGCGGTCGCGATCGGCAACTCGGAAAGCACGATCGGCAAGATTATATCGACGGTCTTCGTCGGCCTCGGGCTCGCGGCGTGTGCGATCCCGATCGTGAAGAACCATCTGCACATCAACTACACCTGTACCTAAGCTCACATGCGTCAGCCAACCCGCGTCAGCCGCTCGCTTTCGCTGCCGCGCCAGATGGGTGGGGCAGATCGCGGACTCGCGATCGCCAACGGCACGATGACCATGCTGCTGTGCTACACCAGCATGACGCCGACCTTCCTCGTCGTTGGCATCGCTGTTCACTGGCTGTTGCGTTGGAAAAGCTCGAAAGATCCGTGGTGGAAGCAGGTCATGCTCGTCTACAACCGCTACGCGGACGTGTATGAGCCCCTGCCGACCGCGAAGTTTTCGGCCCGGTTCAAACGTCCCTATGGATTTGATCAGGACCTGCCATGCTGAAGAAGAGCCTGAAGCGCCGCTCGATCCAGGAAATCGCCCCGTGGGCGACGATGGTCACGCCCGAACTGATCCTCGACAAGGACGGGTCGCTGCTGACCGTCTATACGTTTGAAGGCGTGGACGCCGACAGCCCGAACGCCTCCGATATTTCGGCCGCGCGCGACAACCTGGATCATGCCTGCAAGAATTTCGACCACCGGATCACGGCGTGGTGGAAGCTCTCGCACCGGCGCGTCAAGGGAGACATCGGTGGGACATTCGATTCCTTGATGGACGCGCGTGTCGACGAAATCAACCGCGCGCATGTCGCGAGCGGCCGGTATTTCCGCAACACGCATTCGCTCGCACTCGCCTTCACGCCCGAGACCGGAGTCAACAAGATCTTCGAGAAGGTCGCATATCACATGACGGTGGGCGGCAAATCAATGCCGCTCGCGATCTTCGAGACGATCAAGGACTCGGTGCTTGCGCGCAGTGCCTTCGCCTTTGATATCGAGCGGCTGACGTCTGACATCAAGCGGTTCGAAGGCGTGATCGACGCGTTCAAGGGCGGTGCCACGCGCCTGAGGATGAAGCGTCTGCAGTTGCAGAACGCGCTCGCGTTTCTCCATCAGGCGGCCAATCCGTCGGTGCCGCCGCGGCGCGTGCGGTATCCCGTCACGATGCTCGATACGCACCTGACGGAAAGCGAAGTCACGATTGGTGCCGACACGCTGATGTTCGAATCGGCGCACGGCAAACGGTACGCGAAGATCATCGCGGTCAAGGAGTGGATGGGCTTTCAGGAAGCGGCGCTCGACGTGCTTGCGGAAGTCGACGCCGAACTGGACGTGTGCGTGATGTTCCGCTTTCTGGACACAACGAAGGCAAGCGCGTACATCGAGAAGATCCGCAAGTTTTACAAGGTCGCAGCGTTCAACCCCTGGTCGATCCTCAAGGCCTATTTCTCGAAGGAGGAGCAGAAAAACGACGAAGGCCGCGAGCGTCTCGCTGACGAAGCGGAAAAGGCGCTGGCCAAACTGGTCGCGGACGGGCAGCAGTATGGCTTTGCGAACGTCTCGGTGATCGTCTATGGCGATACCATCGGGGAATGCGACGATGCCACGCGCGAAGTGATCGGCCGCATCGGCAACGCTGGCTTCGGCGTGATCCTCGAGCGGGACAATCTGTTTGCCGCCTGGCAGACGACACTGCCGGGCCGGTGGGACCAGCAGAGGCGATTGCAGTTTGTCGAAACGCCGGCCGTGTCCGACATCGCCCCGGTGCGCAGCGTCTCGGAAGGCGACACGGTCAATGCGTGGCTCACGCAGCAGTCCGGCGAGAAGACCGGGCCGCTCACGATGCTGCCGACGCGTCACAAGACGCTGCAGCGTGTGAGTCTGCACCATCCGGGCGGCAAGTCGCACGCGCTCGTGATTGGCCCGATCGGCGCGGGCAAGTCGATCTTCCTGAATTTCCTGGTGTCCCAGACCGGGCGCCACAAGGCGCGGCGAATCCGGTTCGACAAGGACCGCTCGACCCGCATCCCGACCCTTCTCGCGGGAGGGCGATTCGTCGATGCGACGGGGCGTTTCGAAGCCGGGACCTCGGTCAATCCGCTTTCGCTGCTGCACGATTCAAAGCACTTCCCGTACGTCGCCGAGTGGGTGCAGATGGCGATCGAGGACGATGACTTCCGATGCTCGCCGCAACAGCAGCGCACGATTTTCGAGAAAGTCACGGTCCTGGGTACGGGCTACCCGCGAGACCTCTGGACACTGTCCAACCTGAACGCGCTTCTGCCGATCGAGCTGCGCGAGCGGCTCGCCGTCTGGACCCAGGGCGAAAAGAACGGCCGGTTTTTCGACCACATCGACGACGCCTTCTCGCTGTCCGACGACATCTCGATCGAGATGGGCGACCTGTTCCAGAACTATCCGGTGGCCGCGGCGCTGTTCATGGATTACGCGTTCTACCGTATCGCGCAATGGCTTGACGGCAAGCGCTACACGGTCATCGAAGTGGAGGAGGCGGGCTTCTTCTTCCAGTATCCGCGCTTCTACCAGCGGCTGGAAATCTGGGCAGTCACCATCCGCAAGCTGAATGCGACGCTACTGCTCGCGACGCAGTCGCTTTCCCAGGTGGCGCGGATTCCGAACTTCGAAATTCTCAAGGAAAACATTCCCAACATTTTCTATCCGCCCAACAAGGATGCGAAGAACAATCTGCATCTGTATCGCGACCTGTTCGGGCTGACGGAACACCAGATCGACATGCTGGCCAACGCCGTGCCGAACCGCGATTACCTGTGGGTGACGCCGGACCAGACCCGCATGCTGCAGGCGAGCTTCCCGAAGGAAACGCTCGCGGTGCTGCGCTCGGACGGCCGCGCGCAGGCGGTGCTCGACAGGCACTACACGTCCGGCGCACCGGACTGGCGCGAGGCCTACGTGCGCGAAATGCTGACTCTCGACTAGGAAACCCACGATGAAAATGATCCTTGGCCGCCTGACGCTCGTCGCAGGCCTGATGCTCGGTATGTCGCACGCTGCCAACGCCGTGCTGCCCGTCATTGACGCGTCTAACCTCGCGCAGAACATCATCACTGCGGCGAAGGCCGTGAAGACCGAGATCTATCAGGACAGCAACATCGTCTACCAGTACCAGATGATGGCAAACCAGCTGCTGCAGGCGACGAACCTCGACCCGTCTGCCATGAAGGCGCAGTACGACCAGATCACCGGCGACATCAGCAAGTTCACGCAGCTTAAAAGCACCCTGACTGACATGTACGGTGACCTCAACGAGGGCAGTCAGTGGATCAACCACGTGCAGACGCTGATTTCCCGCTCGGGCAAGTCGAATGATCAGTGGTTCGACGCGGAGGCGCCCGCCGAAGGTCTTCGGGATGTTGGCGCCGAGCAGTGGAATCGGTATCGGCATCCGGGTCGCTTGTCCACCTACGCACAAACGACTGCTGGCGAACGCGTGGTGTATTTCGAGCAAAGCGACCATCTCGACGTCGATGCCGAAAGAGCCTGCGAGTTCGTAACCTGTTCGTTTGACTACGACTGGTACGCACGCGTGCGGGCCCACGCAGGAATCGAATCGGCACGTTTCTGGCTCAACGAAACGATCCTGACACTGCCTGCCGGGAAGTCCCAGCGATATCAGGAGATGGCGGTGCGCGGGCAGTATTTCGCGCGCCTCGCCGAGCGTCTGAACCTGACGCCGGCGGAGATGGATCAGTACCTGATCAGCAATGCGGTAAAGGAAGTGCAGCAGCTCGATCTCTTCTCGATGGCCGCGTGAGCGGTCCCAGTCACCCTTGCGGGGTACGCCCTCGCAAGGGGCTGCTCCGCGCATCTATCTGGAGTAGCTTATCTACCTTGAAGCAGCTGAATCCGGCATGCCGGTTCGCCAGCGCAACGCTCATGTGGACGAAGGCCTGCTCGTCCGTGTCGGTATCCCGCACAGCGGCGGCCGACTCGCATACCACGCGTTCAATGAAGGCTACGCGGGCATGGTCTCCGCTTCTGCCTTCTGGAATTCCAAAACCGGTCGCTTCCGCATCCCTGAAGCGACGGACCTCACGGAGATCGATTTCGCGCTGGACAGCGCGGGATTTACCGCAATGCGGCTCTTTCAATCGAAAGGCCGACAGCGCGGCATCGCTGGCGTATATCCGTGGACGATGGAGCAATTCGTGGAACTCGCCGCGTTTTCCGGGGCGACGTGGGTCTCTCAGCCCGATTTATGCTAGCGATGGATGCCATGGATCGCGCCCCTCGTCCTGATCGGCCTTGGGTCCGTCTGTCGACGGCACCTGACCGATCCCAAACATGGGCTATTCGCCATACTGGAGGGGCCGGAGGGGTATCTTCCAGCTCGGGCGCGCGTCCATTGCTTCGGCGTCAAAGGGCAGGCTCTATCGAGGGTCAAGATGTATCCCTGGGTGGCGAGTGTAGACTCGATGGCCGCCGACTATTCGGCGCGGGTGAAGGCTCGACAGGCTGGGATCTCTAACACGATTGCGCACCGCGCAGCGGAAATGAATCGCTGGATGGCGGCTGCCTCACGGCGTGCTGCACCTGCAACTGGCGACCAGTTCCGTCTTGGCTTCAACCACTGAATGCCGCATCCGTTTTATCGACCCAGCCAGCGAGTTCTCACGAACCGCGGGCTTTTTTTCGGCCTCAGTTTGCCGTGAGACGCGAAGCAAGAGCCGAGGTCGTGTGCCCGGTTTCGCAAGTAAGTGAGGCATAGCGCAGGCTAGCGGCCGCCGCATTCGACGAGGAGCTTGATTAAAGCTCGGCGGCGCAAGTGCCGATATCGCCGCGATGATCGTCAGGCGTTTATACACTGAACGGCGCGACAATACCTAATGCGATCGATGTTTCAAGAGGCCGTCTCACTTCCGAAAGACATCCTGCATGAGCGTCAGCCGCCGGCGCGCTTCAACTAGGTCGAGCGCCTGCCGCGGGACCATCGCAGTGATCGCTTTGGGAGTGAATGTTTGAAGGTCGCTTGTGCTACGCGACATCACCCCGACGAGCGCCGCGTTGGCGAAGGATCCGGCGGCCGCCTGTTCCTGCGGCGTGAGTCGACGCTTGGTGACCGGGTCGTAGATGGTGTTTGGCGTGAATCCGCTAGTGGCTGACCAGTACCGAGCACCTGGAAAATGCAACCAATCGACGGTGCACAACTTGATCAGATGCCGGGGTGGTTCAGGCGTCAATAATGGCCTCAACGCTTGCGCCACTGTTCAGGACTAGCTCAACCACGCCTAGGCCGCGCTCGGCTTTCGCCGTGCCGGCGAATAGTGCGCGTGCGTTGACTCGCTGCCACCGCTAACAAACTGTCAAAAAACCGCAACCGCTTCTCGCAAAATGGCTACCACAGCAGAGGCGAGCGACTTGTCAAAGCTGACGCAGAGACTAAGCTTAACCGGTACAAGAGAGGAGTACCAACGTCCTTACGCGGGACGGGCGGGAGACGGGAGTTGGGTATGCATGAGCTGCGCTACAAGGCAAGCACCGCACTGAGCTGCCTACTGTTCTTTCTCGCGGCGTGCGTTCCGGTGACCGCGCTCGCCAACTGCGAAGACCACAAGACGTCGGAGGGCTGGGAGGAGTGCCAGAAAGTACTGGCCTGTGGAGGCTTGTGCGATAACCACACAGTGCCATGCGCAGACGGGAGCTGGTACATCCAGTACACGATATCGAAAAAATGCCCGTCCGATATCCGCCGCCGCCATTGAAGGCGCTCGAGAATCCGAACTCGTATGCCGGCTTTGTCAGGGATGTCGCCCATCGCCGAAAGTAGCACCATCCACGTCTCCCGCCTCGAGTTCTCGTATGCGAACTGGTGGAGGACATGGGGGCGGGCATGGCGGGGGTGGGCATACCGGCAGCCACGCTAGTGGACATTCCGGCGGCGAAGAAGCTCACTCGACTGGCCGCAACGGCGCGGGATACGCTGGAGCTGCAGCTCATACTAGCAGTGCGAGCGATGTCGACACAGCTCCAAAACGAACAGCGTTGTACGATTTGGTCGGGCTTGGGATAGCAATTGGCGGCATTGGGTTCGTAGCGTGGAAAACGAAGGCATAAACTCACATTGGAAAACATGACCATTAGAGACATTCGCACTCGGTGCTGCTGCGGGCTTGGTGCTTGGGGCGATGGTCGCGTTCGCGATCACGAGAAGCGCGATGGCGGACAAGCAGATTGACATGCTCACCGCAGGCGTGTTTTGGGGGTGTCGCAATGCGCCGGAGGCAACGTCCTAACCGACGCAAAGCGATGCCTTGAGCTTGCCGACGATATGCGCGGGTTGGCTCGGCAGGAAGCGTACAAAAAAGCGCATCCCGCGCTTCCGTTTTAGACGCGAAAATCGCCGGCGCGGCCGGCTCTGGAAAACAGGTTAAGCAATGAGCGAGAGCCATCACCCATGCGCATCCCGAGAAGTGGTCTGTGATGAAGACAATGCCCGCTTTTTGACAGCCGCGTGGCAAGGCGACCTTTACAAGTCAGCAAAGTCGCTGCTGTGGGAAATCGAGTAAGGAGTAGATCATGGCGATCGTCAATGTGCGTGTGCGACGCGGCCCCCTCTCCGGGAGGGCCGAAGACGGTGCACGTCTCAACATTGTCGCGGGTGTCTATCAAGCCAATCACGATGGAGATTTGCTCGTGTTCGCCGATGCCGACAAGCGCACCGGCGGAACCATTACCGTCGATCTTCGCGATTATCCTGAGATCGGCTCATTCCCGGATTCAATCGAACCGAATTCACAGATCGAACTGGCGTAGCCGACTTTGCGATAACCAAGCAGCAATAGGAAAACGGAACCTTCAGCAGTTCTGCTCGGTGCGAGCTGGCTCGATCACCGCAGGGCGCGAGCGATAGGCTCGAAACAGCCCGCCTGAATCCAGCGTTGCGTCTGCTGGTAGACCGCCTCCCACGGCGGAAAGTCATTGGGCAGCAGACGCCACGCCGCACCCGCGCGGACAATCCACCGCAAAGCGTTGAACATCTCGCGCAATTCGTAGCGACGCTGAGGCGCGTCCTTGTTCATCAATGTCAGGTACGGCGCGGCGAAGTACCACTCTTCATCCGATACATCCGTTGGGTAGGGGCTGCGTTTTTTCATCCCGCCAGGGTACCAGGTCTGGCCGAAAGTTCATAACACCTTCTAGGAGGTGTGTTTTATATTGCAGTCGAGGCTTCGCATACCCAATCCGAATAACTTGATGGCCCGGCAATCAAATCTCCTTGACAACGACGCGCCGTGAATTAGTTTTGTAAACGCGCTGGGGCCCATTCAATCCGGGCGCGTTACGTCATTCACTCGAGAAGGGGAAGAACATGTCGCAATACGACAAAGACGATGTACTCGATGCCGCCAAGCAAATCGAGGAAAACCGGCTTGGCCTCGTGCTTTCCGGTCACATCAAAAACGGAAAGCTGGTGCTTGATCAAGAAACGCTCGACGCAATCGCAGCGAAGTTCCCTAACGCCGATCGCGCGTTCGTCGCAGTCAACGCGCCCTTCGATCCTTGCTCCCATTCTCTCTAGGGGGACCCTGCGATGATGCCCGCTGGCTCTACGCCTGTTCCGTCAGAAGACGGGCTGCCTGTCGACGTTTTGCTGGACGCCGATGAGACCAGCGAACGGATATTCATCGCTGCGAGGGTCGCTTTGTCGCAGTCGCGTCTCGGCGATCGGTGCCCGACTTATTTGTCGGCTTTGGAAGCCGCGCTGCAGGATGAGCCTCCCTACGGCACGCGCGCCTATGCGGCGGCTTACCGTGGCGCGTCGCAAAGCAGGCAGTGGCTGGCGACATCGCTGATCACGAATGCCGAGCGCGAAGGCGACGGCGCGACTCGCCTGTGGTCGATGGCGGCTTGCGCCGAAGAGGGGGAGGAACAGCACCTCCTCAAACGTCATGCGGTCGAGGAATCCGGTCACGCGCTGTTCTATCTGAAGCTGCTGGATCTGACCTTTCCCGGCGCCGTCAGTCCGGCGTTTCGCATGGAACTGCGGCAGCTCTCCCCAGGCTACTCGATGCCGCAATCGCTGTTCGTGGTCGAAGGGTCGCCGTACGGAAGGCCGCCCACCGTGGACGATTTCATCCAGATGAATATCGCCGAGATCAGAACTACGATCCATCATCTGTTGCAGCGTGACGCACTCAGCGCCCACTGCCCGCCCGAAAGTCTTCCGCAGGTCGTGAAGCTGCTCGATACGCTACTGCGCGACGAGCTGAGTCACGTTGCGTATACCGGCATGCTGATCGAACGACATGCCGCGCGCATCGCTGCCGGCAAGATACATGACCTGTTCCGGAAGCGATTCCACGACTTCAACGAAATCACATTGCAGGAACTGGACAAGAAAGTATTCGACTGACACCGGCAGGTCGTTTCGGATCGGCAGGTTGTTCCGGCCAGAATAAAACATTCGCACAACGGGAAAAGAAATGAATGTGGAAGAATTTCTGCATTGGGGCGAAACCGACTTGCCGTCCGTCCGCACGAGTATTGCCGACATGGTCGGACTCGAGGACGACGACATCCTCCTAGCGGTTGGCTCGCTGGCCGAAGGCATGGGAACCCGCAAGTCCGACCTCGACGTGCTCCTGATCACCTCCCGCCCGGCGTCCGCGCTGCCACCGCGGGACGAGGTCATCTGGGCGCTGGGCAAATGCGTGGTGGACATCCGTATCTTTCCGGACAACGTGATCGAGAGCCTGATTCATCGTCTCGATCATTGGTCCCGCCAGCCATGGGATGTTTCCGATACCGCGAAGTTTACGTTTGACGAGCGTCTGCTGCTCCACCGGCTACGTCATGGACAACTTCTGCGCAGCCCGTCGGCGACGCGCTCCGACGCCGCATTCCGGCCGTCCGACACCGCGCTCGCCAGGCTCAAGCTGCAAGTCGCCCGCCACGCGGGGAGAACGATCCAGATCGACATGGTGGGATATGACGAAACCGGCGACTATCGCACGCTGGTTTTTGCCGCGCAGAAATTGCTCGGCCACGCGGTCGATGCGTTGCTGGCCGGTTACGGCCGCACCAATCCGTTGTCCAAGTGGCGCAGCCGCACGCTGGGTCAGTTGCCATCCGGGTGGGAACGCGAACTCCTCGGGCGACCCACGGGCCTGAGCGCTGCGGACCTGTTCTGGAATTTGCAGCGTACACCCGAATATCCGGACAGGGTTTCGTCGCGGGTCTACGCACGACGCATTGTCGCGTTCACCCGCGCGGCATTTCTATGGGCCGAATGCCGCGTGACCGGGAAACGATTCGACGGGCCGCAAGGTCATGACTGGATCGGGACCGAGTCGCCGATGACCGCGCCCCCCCTTCCGTCCCTCGAGTTCGACGTCGATTTCTCGTTTTCGGGCGATGGCATGAAGATCGCGCGATTGAATGAATTCGGCACGGTCGTGAACCTGTCTGCACAGGATGCTGCGCTCGTCTTCCTGTTCGACGGCGTCACGACCGCCGATGAAGCGCTAGCGCACGTGTGCGGTACGAAGTGCAGCGAAACGGCAGGGATGATCGATCGCGTGCAGCACGCGGTCGGCAACGCGGGCCTGACTGCTTCGACCTGATCGGCACGGTAAAGGGGACGGCTGCCCGTTACGCCCTCCACCTGGCAACGCGAACCAAGGATCGAACATGAACCGTTCGTCGCGAGGGAAATTCCCGAGTCCATTCGAAGTCGCGGTGCCACTGGGATGCGAAGGCTGGCAGCGGCTCTATCCGTACTATCACGTCTTCAGTGAAGAACGCCGGACATCCGAGGAAAGCAGGTTCTGGTTTGCGGACCGGATACATCATGCCGAGCCGCTGTACCCGTTCGACGCGATCATCTGCGAAGCCATCTGGGTCGCGCTATCGCAGTACAATACGCGTGTTTTCGTGATGCCGTCTGCGCTCGGTATCGACCAGCGCATCGTGAACGGATACCTGTATCTGAGTCCGAACCCGGTCACCGACCCTGCGTTGATCGAGCAACGTGCCGAACATTTCAGACGGCGCGCCGGATATTACTTTGAGCACTGGGACGAGCTCTACGAGCAGTGGCTGCGCAAGACCCGAGCCCATATCGAATCGCTCGAAGCGATCGAGATCCGCGATTTGCCGGAGCTCGAAGCGGAGGCTGTCGTCACCGAAGGTCAAGGCGTGGCCTCAGGCTACCACTTGCTCGAAGCCTACAATCGAACCATCGAGAATCTGCTCAAGATCTGGCAATACCATTTCGAGATGCTGAATCTCGGGTACGCCGCCTACCTGACCTTTCTGGAATTCTGCAAGCAGGCCTTTCCGGGCATTTCCGACCAGACTGTTGCGCAGATGGTATCCGGGACCGACCTCCTGCTCTTCCGTCCGGACGACGAATTGAGGAAGCTCGCGCGCCTTGCCATCGCGCTCGACATCGGGCCCGTCCTCAAGCAGGCCACGTCGCCGTCGAAAATACTTGCCGACCTCGAGGAAACGGAGAACGGCAGGCAATGGTGCAGCGCGCTGGATGAAGCGAAGCAGCCCTGGTTCAATTTTTCCACAGGCACAGGTTTCTATCATCACGATCGCAGCTGGATCGACGACCTTTCCTTTCCGTTCGTCGCGCTGCGCAGCTATATCGAGAAGCTCGAACAAGGCGGGAACATCGAACGCCCCCTCGACGCCATTCGCGGCGAACGCGACCGCATCACGACCGAATATGCACAGCTCGTGAAAAACGACGAGGACCGGAAGGTGTTTGCGGAGCTCCTGAACCTGGCCCGAACGGTGTATCCGTATGTCGAGAACCACAACTTCTTCGTCGAACATTGGCACCACACCGTCTTCTGGCAAAAGATGCGCGAATTCGGGAAGATCCTCGTTCATCACGGCTTCATCGCGTCGACGGACGACATCTTCTTTCTGAACCGATATGAAATCCAGGCGGCGCTTTACGACCTGATCGCCGCATGGTCGGTCGGTACCGACGCAAGAGGGCCGCGTATATGGCCTGACGAGATCGAGCATCGCCGGCGAATCTACCATGGGTTTCGCCGGTCGCCACCGCCGCCCGCGCTGGGAACGCCGCCCGAATCGATCACGGATCCGCTCTTGATCATGCTCTGGGGCATCACTCAGGAGACGGTGATCAACTGGCTCGGGATCGAGTCCGCCGAGGGCGAGCAACGGGAGCTGAAGGGCTGCGCGGCGTCGCCCGGCATCGTGGAGGGACCGGTTCGCATCATCAATCGTACCGAACAGCTCAACGAAGTCCAGCCAGGCGAGATTCTCGTTTGCCCGGTCACCTCGCCAAGCTGGGCCCCCGTCTTCAGTCGGATCAAGGCCACCGTGTCGGACGTCGGCGGTGTGATGTGCCATGCCGCTATCGTCTCGCGCGAGTATGGCTTGCCGGCGGTAGTCGGAACCGGATTCGGGACCCGGCTGCTCAAGACGGGACAGCGCATACGCGTCAACGGCGATTCGGGAACGGTGCAGATCCTCTCATGACATCGCAGTTGAACGACGCGCGGGCGTGGATCCGCCCGCTCTCCGAATGCAGCCTCGCGCTGCTCGCCCATGTGGGCGGAAAAAATGCGAGGCTGGGCGAACTGACGCGCGCCGCCTTTCCGGTTCCTGCGGGTTTCGCCGTCGCGACCGACGTATACGCAGCGCTTCTCGATCAACACGCGATGCACGCGCTTGACAGGTTGCTCGCCCGCATCGTCGTCGACGATCTCACCTCGTTGAGGAGAACGAGCCAAGCGATACGGCGGCTGATCGAATCCGTCGAGATTCCGCGAGCTTTCGAAGTCGCGATTGCCGAGGCCTATGCAAAGCTGTCCGGTGACTGCGGGGTCGCCGATCTTCCTGTCGCGGTGCGCTCCAGCGCGACTGCCGAATGCCTCGCGCACAGCAGCTTCGCCGGACAGCAGGAGACATACCTGTGGGTACGCGGCGCCGACAACGTGCTGGGCAAGATCCGGAAATGCTGGTCCAGCCTCTTCACGCCTCAGGCGATCTCCTACCGGCAGAAGGTACGCTTTTCGCACGAAAGCGCATTGATCGGTGTCGGCATTCAGAAAATGGTCGATGCCAGATCGGCCGGCGTCCTTTTCACGCTGAATCCCGCGAACGGCGATCGCTCGAAGATCGTGATCGAAGCCAACTGGGGCCTGGGAGAGAGCGTCGTGTCGGGGGAGGCCACGCCCGATCGCTACGTGCTCGATAAGGTCATGCTGGAAGTCATCGAACGGCATCTATCGTCGAAGCACTTCGAGTACGCGATCGACCATGAAAAGGATCGGGTCCGCCGTATGTCGATTCCCGTCGAAAAACGGCGAACCGCCTGTCTCGACACGGACGAGATCATCGCGCTGGCGCGCCTCGCAAAGCGGATCGAACAGCACTTCGCTGTGCCGCAGGACATCGAGTGGGCATTCGACCGCCATCAGTATCGTCCTGATGACCTGGTCATTCTGCAAAGCAGGCCGGAAACCGTCTGGCACAAGAGAAAGTCGCCGCAAATCATGGAAGTCCAGCCGAGAGCAATCGGTTATGTCTTGCACGGGATCGCGCGCAAGGTCCAGTCGCCGCCGATGCCGAAACCGTAGGGCCATTCTTCGCAGCGAGGGATCGAATGCTTGAAACCGGCCAGTTCTTTTGCCTCCTGGGTGTGGATGCAAGCGGCAAGACGACACTTCTCAATGCCATTTCCGATCGTTACCCCGACATCACGATCGCGCACTGGAAGCAGTTTTCGACGGTCACCCTGTTTCCCGATCTGCTGCCGGATCTGGATCCGCCGGAGACGTTGCGACGCCTGGGCCCCAATTCGCGCGCCGCGCAGTTTTGCTACCTCGCCGCGCTCGAGTACGACATGATCGTCCGTCCCGCTTTGGCCCAGCGCCACCCGGTCATCGTGGACTCTTACTGGTACAAGTTCGCGGCCAAAATGAAAGTCCTGGACATGGCTGCGCCCTTTCTCTATTCGGTGTGTCGATCGCTTCCGAAACCCGGGAAGGTGCTGTTCCTCGATACGCCGGTTGAAATCGCGCATCAGCGAAAACACGAGATGAACTTCTTCGAATGCAATGGCCGACCTGCCGATTTCGTGCCGTTTCAGCAATTGGTCAAGGCCACCATGCTGCACCTCGCGGCGGACGTCCCGCTGCTGCGCATCGACGGGCGCGCGCCCCTTGAGGAGTTGATCCAGCAGGTCGTCGAGATCGTCAACCCGGAATACGGCCGCATTCCGGTGTCAATGAGATGATTGGGCACCGCGCGCGGAAAGCAGGCAAAGGCCCTTCGAACCTCAAGCACATCGCACATGCCAGCCGTCATCGTCATCGGCGCAGGAATCGGCGGACTCTCGCTCGCCCTCGAGCTTCATGCGCGCGGGTACGCCTGCCAGGTGTTCGAGGCGGCATCCGCCGTGCAGACTGCGGGCGTCGGCATCAACATCCAGCCCTACGCAGCGCGCGAACTCCATCGACTCGGGCTGGTATCCGAGCTGCGCAATACGGCCATGCTGCCTCGCTCGTCCGTTTATGCGAGTTCGGTTGGCCAGATCCTGTTGAGCGAACCCTTGGGTATCGCAGGCGGTTTCGGATTCCCGCAATATTCAATTCACCGTGCGGCGTTGCAACACACGCTCCTGAATGCCGTTCACCGGCGACTGGGCGTCGATGCCGTCCAGTTCGGACACCGGCTGGTTCGAGTCGAGCAGGACAGACGTGAGGCACGTGCCTATTTCGACTGCCGCGACACCCCCGCCCGCGGCGACATTCTGGTCGGCTGCGACGGCATTCATTCCGCAGTCTGCCGGCAGTTCCATCCTGTTGCCTCGCGGGTCCGGCATTCGGGCATCGTCATGTGGCGCGGTATGACAAGGCGCTTCCCCCTCCTCGACCAACAAACGATGCTGCGTTGTGGCCGGATCGAGACCGGGAAACTGGTCGCTTATCCCGTCCGCGACCCTGACATGCCTGACGAGATCGTCGCGAACTGGGTGCTGGAGTTGCGCGACGATCCCGCGATCGGAGAGCGACACGCCGTCATCGCGCCGACATCGGTGCCAGCCGTCTTCCTCTCATGGAAGTTCGATTGGCTCGACGTGCGATCGCTCATCCTGAATTCGACGCAAGTTCTGCAAATTCCCATGATGGACCGCGATCCCTTGCCACGTTGGAGCCACCGTCGCGTCACGCTGTTGGACGATGCCGCTCATCCGATGTATCCTGTCGGATCGAACGGCGCGGGACAAGCGATACTCGATGCCGCAGCACTGGCGGCCAGCATCCATGGCGCCGGCATCATCCCGGGTCTCCGCACATACGACGCGTTGCGCAGACGACACGCCGCGGCAATCGTCGCGCGTGACCGCGCGGGTGGTCCCGACATCGTGCTTGAGGCGATCCACGCGGCGACGAACGAAGCGCTTGCCCCCACCGAAGAAATGCCCGCGCTCAGTCAACGGCTGCGCACCCTGCTGACCACATATCGCGCCAGCGATGCATGAAGCGAATGTGCCGTGGCACTCCACCGTTTTCGCGCGAGACGCATGCGATGTTGGAGCGGCGAGGTGAGGCAAGGGCGGAGGCAGTTCAGCGCTCAAAGGGGGATGACAAAGCGTGCGCGGATCCATAGCCAGATCGCGGATGCGAATTGCTGCACCCGTCAGGCGAAGAGGTGATAGCGAAATCGCCTCGCAGGAGTGCTGCAGCCGGGACCGTTGCTCAAGCGAAAGATTCGAAACGCTTCCTGTATTTGATCAGCGGGGCAACTGCGCGTGCGCGTCGGCCGGCAGCCCACGCCGAGCGTGGCGATCACCGATTGGCAGTCGGTGAAGAAAACGGCAAAAGTGGGCAGCGCGGCTTCGACGCGTACAAGAAGTTCTGGGTCGCAAGCGGCACATTGCGGTAGACCCGATGGGCTTGTTGCTGCCCGTGGTGGTCAATGCGGCGGGCATCCGCGACCGGGTGAGCGCCAAGGCTTTGCTGCTGCGCCTGTTCGCCGCTTTCGGCTCGCTGCAGACTCTGTTGCCGATGGCGGCTAGCTGATCGACTGGACGCATACAATGTTGGGCTGGCTGCGTACGGTAGTGGAACGTAATTCAACGCATCGCCTCGTCTCGTCATATTGCCGAAGAGGTGGATCGTTAAGCGATCCTTCTACTGGATGAGCCATCGTCGACCCTAGGGCTGCTAATTTTTGCACCGAGTCGTACGCGCAATGGGAGCCGGGTATGTCGATGGCATGCCGCTGCGCCGCATCACTACGCGATGATTTTTAATTGCACCCGCCGCTTCGCATACCCAATCCGGATAACTTGACGCCCCTGTGGATGAATCATTCGCGAAGGCTTTCGAAGGACTAAGAGGTCTCCGTCAGGTCCGCCGAAGCATTCGTCTGGATTTCCTGCATCAGACTGATGCTCGGGCGACTGAGACCACCTTGAGGACAGCTTCCAGGAAAGTTACAGATCCCGGAGGTTGTCCGGATCACGCAACGCGTCGGAGTGACGACTGCGATATGTCTTGCGGCAGTATATCGATCGATTTGAATCGTGCTTTCAGTTGTCGGTTTTCAAGTGACGGATCTCGCC
This sequence comes from Paraburkholderia sp. BR10954, assembly GCF_040965775.1. Lineage (NCBI taxonomy): Bacteria > Pseudomonadati > Pseudomonadota > Betaproteobacteria > Burkholderiales > Burkholderiaceae > Paraburkholderia > Paraburkholderia sp. BR10954. The sequence continues at coordinate 1,654 of NZ_JBFRCK010000049.1, read as the reverse complement.
AACATAACTATCATGGAAATCGAGCGGCAGTCGCTGGCATGGCCGAGTGACCATCCGGACGAGTGTGGTGCACAAAACGCAAACAAAGGCAGGCGCGATGGAACATGATTTTCAGGGCGTCGGTTTGGAATGCCGCAGGAGGGGTGAGGATGTCTTCGACACGGGATTGCTTGCGGATTGGCTGGCCAGATCGGGATATGGAGAATTTGTTGCGAATTTCGATCCGCTCATACCGAGGCCGAATGCCTGGCGGGCCTACCGGGAATCCATACCCGTTTCACTGAAGTCAGTTGTCGATTTGTTCCTGATGAACGAATCGGTGGAAGCGAATGCAATTCCCGCTTCCCTTCAGGCGTTGATTCCGGCGTTGATGGACATAGGACTGATTGTCGCGCTCGCCGAGAACCGGATCGCGACGCCGGGGCTCGTGATTTTGCCCGTCTGGGGCAACTGGTTGATTTGCGAGCGTCCCGGTCCCAATCCTGCGTTTTACTTCGGTGAAGATTCCGTCGCGTTATTGGCGCGCATGCTGCCGCGCAGCGGCGGGGATTGTCTGGATTTGTGCACGGGTCCGGGTTTACACGCGGTGCACTGCGCGCGATTCGCGAGAAGCGTAGCAGCCGTAGAGATCGATGCGACGGCGGCCCGGCTGGCGCGGATCAATGCGCGCCTGAATCGCGTTGCCGATCGCCTCGACGTTTTTCACGGCGACCTTTATCAGCCTGTCGAAGGGCGGCGGTTCCACACGATCGTCGCGAATCCTCCGCTGTTGCCGTATCCGGACGCACTGCCGGCACCGCGGGTCGGATACGCTGGCCCGGATGGGTTTCGCGTCATCGGACGCATCCTGGAAGGGTTGCCGCACGCGTTACGTGACGGCGGCGTCGCCCAGATCATCGGAATGACGCTCAGCGATGGGCGCACGCCAGTCATTGCCGGCCGACTGGATAGCATCGCGAAGGAATCGGATATGGCGATCCGGTTCAGTGCGTTGTCCCACAAGCGGCTCACGTCGGGAGACGGGTACTTCGACCTCGTGGCCGCTAGCATGATACGCGCGTCCGGAAAGGGAGAGTCGCTCGTCAGGGATGCGCTCCGGAAGATGCTGGCGAGTCAGAAGTGCAACCATCTCTGCACGTTTTTTCTGCACGTGGTGCTGGGCAACGGGCAATTCGACCTTGTCGACGTATCGCAGCCCGATCGACCGGGATTCTGGTACATCTGAGAAAAGGCCGGTATGGCGACATTAATCAAGATCGGAGGCAGTCTCATTCCAGGCCACGTCGAGAAGCTATGCTCGTCGCTTCGCGAGGTCGCCGCCGCTCACCCTGTCCTCCTGATCGCCGGCGGAGGAGAACTCGTCGACGTGGTACGGTCGTACCGGAAGAAACTGGCGCTGAGCGATGAAACGGCCTATTCCATGGCGGTTCTTGCAATGGATCAGCATGCCTACCTGCTGGCGGAGATTGGTGGATTCGCTATTTCTCGCTCACTGCGGAAATTGAAGAAACAACGGACTGTTCCGCAGGTCTTCGCGCCGTCCGACGTGCTTCTGAATTTGCCGGTCAACGACGTTATCGACATCGACCGGATGACTTCGGATACGATTGCGGCGTTCGTCGCTGGGTGGGTGGGGGCCGACCTGATCATCGCG
>NZ_JBFRCK010000048.1:0-33266 GCF_040965775.1 Paraburkholderia sp. BR10954 | reverse complement strand
GGCCCCGACGATCCTGAGGGCGTCGGCGTACTGAGCTGTGCATGTACCGGGATTGCGAACGAGAGGATCATCAGGATTGCGCCAGTAGGCCTGAACCACTTCCGCGCAGGCGTAGGCATCTTCTTCATGAAGTTGGCTCCTGTAGCCGGTTTCGAATTGCGCCATTTTTTGTGCTGTTTCAGCAGAGACATAAAGCAGCTCACATACTTTCCTGACGGCAAGCGGGAGATCTCGTCTCACGTACTCCCAGTCCGGCTTGTCCTGCAGGTAGGAAATCAGCCAGAAGTAGTGGAAGACAAGCATCCTGTGCAGACCGATGTGAACGCGATGGTCGTCAGGTAAGGGCGTGTTGCCGGCGGATGTAAATGCGCTCTTGCGTATTGCCGATGAATACACCTTCTGAATATTCGGCAGGTCCCTATAGTCGTCTGGATAGTGCTGTAGTAGTGAAAGCATCCAGAAGTACTGCTGGCAGTGGCGAGACTCGTGATACAGCGTATCGGCAAATGCCCTGAGACGGTTATCCAGGGAGGCCGGCCGGTTCTTGTATTCGAGGATGCGCGCGATCTCATTCTCGTTGACAGCGATATGCCAGTATTTTCCGATGAACGCGGCGCTGACATCCTGTCGCAGGCCGTATTGCGTTTCCCGCTGTGGATCGACAATTACAAGCTTTAACATGGCACCGCCATTTTCCGGGTTGACGACATCGCGTCGTGGCAATCCAAAGGGTCCAGCGCCAAGCGCCTCTTCCAATATCGGCCTGACCGTGTCTTGAATCATGTCTTTCGAATCGGCAGTCAACGGCCAAGCCACCCCGCCCCAATCGATCCCCTGCAACGCAGCCTTAATCGCAGCCGCATAAGCCTTGGTCACCGGGTACTCGACACCCTTGCGCATCGACATACCGGCGGGCGTGTCACCCTCGGCCGCACCGTTGACGAAGTGATAAAACCGCAGCCCGAAGTTCATCGGATCGCACGAGACGAATTCGGGTCGTTTATCTTCCGTCGTCGCGCTCTCGTTCGGAGAGGCCACGGCCTTTCCTGCGACCGTGGCACTGCGTTTCTCGGCATTGGGTACAGCGCCAGTGAATGACTCATTCGCCGCTCTGATCACTGCGCCTCTGCTAAGCGCAATCACTTTGTCCGGCTCGCTCGCGGCAAGCAGTTCGACCGTCGCGAACGCAAGCATATTGCTGGTGACGAGGCTCGTTTCGCCAAGCGCGTTGGTCACACCCTGAATCAGCCGACCATCGTCGAGCGTGATCCGGTACGGCTGGTTCGGCAGCGCAAAGCCGGAATCGTGTTCGATCAGCACATGATGCGCCGCCAGCCTGCCGGGACTCTCTGGCGTGACAGGCAGACTGACAGGCCGTGCCGCTGGCCCCTCGGTCCGATGACCGCTCGCATGGACCCGATGCTCCCCACCCGTATAGACCTTGTACCCATCCGAATTGATGACCACCTTCGTGTTACCCGCATGCAAGACGATTTCCTTGCTGGCCATCAGATTGATCGAATCGGTTCTACTGATGATACTGACGACACGTTGCGCGATGACCTCGACGTCGTCGCTTTGCGCGTCGATCTGCACCTTGCCCGATGCGGCCTTGAGCCGGATGCCGAGATGTTGCGCAAACACCCGCACGCCGTTGACCGCCGACGCCAGCAGCGATTTCATCGCCGCGACGCTGACGTGTCCGCCCGCGCTGAGCGCGATATGTTCGGCACTCGCCACGTGCGTGCTTTGCGCTGCCGTGAGACCGAGACCCGCCGCGCTGGCCAGCACCAGGTCGGGCTGGGTCAGTTGCGGAAAGGAAAGCTCCGCGCTTGCCCTACCGCCGCGAATCGCGTCGTTCTGCGCCTTGATGGCCTGCGCGACTTCGCTTTGACTGGTCTGCTGTTCCTGTGCCTCGTGCCGCCGCGCGAGACTCGCGAGGTTCTCGTGGGTGTCGCGCGCCTGAGTGAGGCGCGCCACGGTCTCACCGACATCTTTTGCCGGCGTGCTAGCGCCGTGACGTGCCTCGGTGGTGATCAGCATGCCTCGGTTGGCTCGCGCGACACCCCATGCGTTCGTCGCCAGTTCCCAGCCTTCACCGCGTGCCTGCTGCCGGCCTGCGTCGCGCACGACATGCGTGTTGTGACCCAGCACGAGGCGCGACTGGGCGTGGTCGCTGGCGATCTGTGCCTGCAGTTGGCCCGGCGTGTCATCCAGTACGACGTGATTGGTCTGGCTCGCACAGCCGGCCTTGAGCTCGCTGCTAAGGATGCCCGAGAGCGCCTGGTTGTCGGGCAGCCTCCAGGGCGGCTGATTCTGGCCGTTGACCATCCGGTCCGACACGTAAGGCTTGTCCGGGTCGCCTTCGTGATAACTGACCGTGACCTCCTGACCGATGCGCGGCGGATAGATCGCACCGAAGCCGTTGCCTTGCCACGGCGACGACACCCGCACCCAGCAACTGGCGCTGTCGTTCTTCGGGGCAAGCCGCTCCCACGCAAAGCGCACCTTCACGCGTGCATATCCATCGACCCATATCGGCTGATCCTCGGGGCCGACCACGATTGCCGTTTCCGCCGCGCAACGCGGCTTTTTCTTCGGACGGTTTTTGAAGAACGTATTGGCGGGTTGGAGCACGAAGTCGGTCGCGCACTGGCGCAGCGCATCGTTCGTGTCCGCGCCGGGTGACTGCGTGTTCTGCGGTGCATTACGGATATCGAGGGTCGTCGATACGACCAGGTACTCGGCGTTGACTTCCCGCAGCGGATGGTTGTCGAGCCAGAATGTTTTCCCGGTTGTCAGACCGCGCAGATTCCCTCGACCCTTCAGCCGCAGACGATGACCGCGCATTGCATCGACACGCACGCTCGCGAGGTGCCCGGCTTCCTCGCGGAAGTCGCTCCGCTCACCTGACAGTCCCGTCGCACCCGCAAGCGGCTGCGAATAGTCGCCCCAGCCGTATTGCTCGATGTTGTCGTGGGCCTGCTCGCTGTAGCTCTCGTACTCGCCCTCGAAGCGCGCGCCGGGGCGCGTGTAGTCGTAATCGATCACGCTGACCTTGCCTGGCGTGATCTGATGCGATACCTCGAGCTTGTGAACGTGCTCCTCGTCGACGTGCCTGCTGTCGGGCGCATGGTAGCGCAGCGTGTCGTATGCGTTGTCGTGTCGTTTGTGCGAGCCGGGCGAATCGCACAGTACCAGCGTCATTCCGTCGAACAGGTAGTAGATTCCCCATTCTCTCCAGATCCGCGTGAGGAAATCGAAGTCGGATTCCCACATCTGCCGGACATAGTCCCGCTTCGGGTAGCCGTTGCGCAGGCCGGGCGCGCCGAGTTCCATCACGACCGGAAAGTGATATCGCTCCTTGAGTACCCGGTCAGTGATGTCCACCACGCTGGCGTCCTGGAAGATCCTGCTGTCGCAGTTCTTCGTGGCCAGCCACAGCCAGGGACGGACGACGAGGCGGTAATAGGCGCGCCGTTCATCGATACCCATCTGTTTGATGCCTGTGATGAGGCCCGACATCGTGCGGCGGCCGGCGCTCGCGTGTGCCACGTCGCCGCGTACCAACCCATGACGACCGAACAATCCGTTGCCGTCGAAAGCGATCGAAATGTCGATGACCTTGCCGATCAGGCGATCAGGCACGACGAGTTCCTGTGCTTGCCACACTCCGAGCGTCGGACTTTCGATCGTCGCGACATCGAGCGTGTATCGATAAAGCTTGCCCAGGGTTTCGGCGCCGCGCAGACGGAGCGGCACCAGCAAAGGCGCATTGCCCCATGCGGGTAGTGCGTCAGAGGAAAGACCCAGGATGTGTTCACGGGGGTGAGCAAGTTCTCGCAATTGGCACGCTCACGATGCAGTCAGAATCGCGCCGCAGCCCGTGCTATTGCCTGCGAGCCGGATCATTGGCCGGCCGTTGCCGTTCGTCATCGTCGTTCCTTGTTATGTCTGAACGACAAGTATCGGGACGAAGATGACCCGCGGCGATCGGAATTGGATGAATTTTTAGCGTGATTAAGCAATAAATTTGATTCGTCGGGCGAAGGACTCTTCATGACGATCAACATCGCAGGACAAGCGACCCGATTCCTACAATTGAATTCATTGCGCCACGCAAAACGAACTGAATGCCGAGGACGCCGCAACGCTGATCGAAAACGGCGTGCTTTGCGTCGCGGAAGGCGCCAACATGCCGTCGACCAACGACGCGGCCAGGTGCTTCGAAAGCAACGACGTTCTGTACGCCCCTGGCAAGGCCAGCAACGCCGGCGGTGTCGCCACGTCGGGTCTGGAAATGAGTCAGAACGCTATGCGCATCTTCTGGCCGCGCGAAGAAGTCGATGCACGTGTGCACGACATCATGCGCAGCATTCACGAAGTCTGCCTGCGACATGGCCATCGCGACGACGGTTCGGTCAGCTTTGTGAACGGAGCGAATATCGCCGGCTTTGTGAGGGTCGCCGACGCAATGCTGGCACAAGGCGTGATCTGAGCGACGGGTGGGATGCCAGCGCAATTGCTTGCCCCCGCGCCTACCCAACGTCTGGGGCACGCGGGGGTAGAGCGCGCGTCGTCAGTGAACGACGCGCGCCCTTCGCTCAGAAGAACCCAAGCGCCTCCGCCTGATAGCTGACCAGCAGACACTTCGTCTGCTGATAATTCGACAACGCCATCTTGTGCGTTTCGCGCCCGATCCCCGACTGCTTATAGCCACCGAATGCCGCGTGCGCCGGATACAGGTGATAGCAGTTGGTCCACACGCGTCCCGCCTCGATCTCGCGTCCCATCTTGTAAGCGCGCGTACCATCGCGCGTCCATACGCCCGCGCCCAGGCCATAGTACGTGTCGTTCGCGAGTTCGATCGCTTGCTGTTCGTCCTTGAACGTCATCACCGAAGCGACCGGCCCGAAGATTTCCTCCTGGAACACGCGCATATCGTTGTTGCCGAACAGCATCGTCGGCTTCACGTAGAAGCCCTCGCCGAGACCGGCGCCGGGCGTGGCGCGCTCGCCACCGACGAGGCACCGCGCTCCTTCGTCCCGGCCGATGTCGATATACGACAGGATCTTGTCGAGCTGCTGCTGCGAGGCCTGCGCGCCGATCATCGTTTCGAGGTTCAGCGGATGGCCGGCCTTGATGCGTTCCACACGGGCGATCGCCTTCTCGATGAAGCGCTCGTAAATCGACTCCTGAAGCAGCACGCGCGATGGGCACGTGCAAACCTCGCCCTGATTCAACGCGAACATCGCGAGACCTTCGAGCGCCTTGTCGAGGAATGCGTCGTCGCGATCGAGCACGTCGGCGAAGAAGATGTTCGGGCTCTTGCCGCCGAGTTCGACCGTCGACGGAATCAGGTTGTCCGCGGCTGCGTGCAGAATGCGCCTGCCGACCGGCGTCGAGCCGGTGAACGCGATCTTCGCGATGCGCTTGCTGGTGGCGAGCGCTTCGCCCGCTTCCCTGCCGAAGCCGTTGACGATGTTGATGACCCCGGCAGGCAATAGATCGCCGATCAGTTCGATCAGCACGAGCACCGAAGCCGGCGTCTGCTCGGCGGGTTTCATCACGATGCAGCAGCCGGCCGCGAGGGCGGGCGCGAGCTTCCATGCGGCCATCAGCAGCGGGAAATTCCACGGGATGATCTGGCCCACCACGCCAGCCGGCTCGTGAAAATGATAAGCGACCGTGTTGTCGTCGATCTCGGAGATGCCGCCTTCCTGCGCGCGGACGCAGCCCGCGAAATAGCGGAAATGATCGACGGCGAGCGGAAGGTCCGCGGCCATGGTTTCGCGCAGCGGCTTGCCGTTATCGATTGTCTCCGCGACCGCGAGCAGCTTCAGGTTCTTTTCCATGCGCTCGGCCACCGCGAGCAGCAGGTTCGCGCGCTCCGTCACCGACGTCTTCGCCCATTTGCGGCGCGCCGCGTGCGCGGCGTCGATCGCGAGGTCGATGTCCGCGGCGCTCGAGCGAGGCACGCGGCAAAACGGCTGCCCGTTGATCGGCGACACGTTGTCGAAATAGTCGCCGCCGACCGGTGGCACCCACTTGCCGCCGATGTAGTTTTCATAACGCTGGCGATAGGGATACTCGATGTCGATGCCAAGAGCTTTCAGGTCAAATGGATTCATCACTTGTCTCCGTTTTGTGATGGTGATCGGGTGACTGCGCGGGACCACATCAGGCAGGAACCATACCAATGCATCGACATGCGAAATTTCAGGGAATGGGCTGGGCTATAAAGCGGAAGTGTTCCGTTTCGGAACAGATGCGCGGGCAGCAGTTGTTCAGAAACGCCGCAGATTCGGCCGACGCTGATGCAGATCAACGATGCGGGCCCGCGCGGGGTCACGGCGGGCGTCGGGCGGACTGGCAAACGGAGTATTCTGTCGACACGCATCAAAGCGTCCGGCACGAGCCGGGCGCACCAAGGAGGAGACAATGCGCGAAGACGTTCATCCGGTCAGCCCGGCGGCGGCTAACCGCTCCAAAGCTTGGCCTGCCCCGGCGATCCAGAAAGCGCACGAACGCTCCGAGACGTTCGGCCTGCGCGCATCGTTCCGGCCGGATTACGACATCCTGTCCGACACTGGCCTCGCGCTGAAGCGCGAGCAGAACCAGGTGCTGTGCGCGCATGCGATGCCGGTCATGGAGACGCTGCGCGAGCAGATCGTCAATACGCAAAGCATGATCGTGTTGACCAACGCCGAAGGGTTGATCCTGCATTCGATCGGCGACGACGACTTTTTGCATCGCGCGGAAAAAGTGGCGCTGCGGCCTGGCGCGAACTGGGCCGAGGATCGTCAAGGGACCAACGCGATCGGTACCTCGCTCGCCGAGGGGTGTGCGATGGTCGTTCATGGCGATCAGCACTATCTGGCGGCGAACCGCTTCCTGACCTGTTCGAGTGTGCCGATTCTCGATCCGTATGGAGATCTGATCGGCGTGCTCGACGTGACGGGGGACCACCGCAGCTATCACCAGCACACGATGGCGCTCGCGAAGATGTCGGTGCAGATGATCGAAAACCATCTGTTCTCGACTGCGTTTCGCGACGTGCTGCAAGTGTCTTTTCACGGACGTCCCGAGTTTCTCGGCACGCTGATGGAAGGGATCATCGCGTTTACCGATGATGGTCGCTTTCTGTCCGCGAATCGGAGTGCGCAATTTCAGTTGGGCTTGTCGCTAGCTGCGTTGCGCGCGCATACGCTGTCGTCGCTGTTTCAGATCTCGTATGCGCAACTGATCGACCGTTTGACGCATGGCGTTGCGCCGCATCTGATGCTGAATCTGCACAACGGTGCGGTGGTTTGCGCACGTGGGCAGTTCAGGCGGGCGTCGTTTGGGCTGGAGCGCGGGGCCGTTGACGTGCAGGGTGCAGCCGCACCGCGACCGGTGTGTGCGAATGCGCGTCAACCGGCTGCGGGACTATCGCGGCTCAGCGATCTCGATACAGGTGATGCTCGTGTGTCTGCACTGATTGCGAAGGTTCGCAAGGTGCTCGGCAAGGATATTCCGATTCTGGTCACCGGCGAGACCGGTACCGGCAAGGAGTTGCTCGCGCAGGCGATCCACAACGATTCGCCGCGACGTGATGGGCCGTTTATTGCGGTCAACTGCGCTTCGATTCCAGAGTCGCTGATCGAATCCGAGCTGTTCGGGTATGAAGAGGGGGCGTTTACCGGCGCGCGGCGTAAAGGGGCGATCGGCCGGCTGATGCAAGCGAATGGAGGTACGCTGTTTCTCGATGAGATTGGGGATATGCCGTATTCGTTGCAGGTGCGGTTGCTGCGTGTTTTGCAGGAGCGGATGGTGACGCCGCTTGGGGCGATGCGGTCGGTTCCTGTCGATGTCTCCGTTATTTGCGCGACACACCGCAACTTGCGCGAGATGATTGCGCAGAATCAGTTTCGTGAGGATCTCTACTATCGGATCAACGGGCTTGCGGTTCGGTTGCCGGCGTTGCGTGAGCGGAGCGATCTGGCGGTCGTCGTTCAAAAGATGCTGCAGTGGGAATCAGTGGAAAGCCGCGGGCGACAGGCGCTTAGTGTTGCGGCTGATGTGATGGCGGCGTTCGGGCGGCATGCGTGGCCGGGTAACTGCCGGCAACTGGCTAATCTGCTGCGGACTGCGGCGGCGATGGTGGAAGAGGATGGGGTGATCCGGTGGGAGCATTTGCCGGATGATTTTTTGGAGGATGTTCGTGGTGCGGGTTGTGGCGACGACGACGCAGGTCAAGGTGACTCTGCCGTATCGGCCGTCGCCGACGTTGCGAATGCGGACGCGCTTGCCACAGGCGAAGCGTCGGTACGCGACGGCGCGCGGCTGCAGGATGTCGCCGCATCAGTCGTCGCGATGACGCTGGCGCGGTACGGCGGCAACGTTTCGGCGGCGGCGCGTGCGCTTGGCGTGTCGCGGAACACCATTTACCGGAGGATGCCAGCGGCGCAGTCGCAGTCGGGACGGAGCGCGGAAAAGGATTGACGCGGAAGTTTTCGCAGGCCCAATCGATCATGGCCGGGAGACCGGCCATTGTTTTTTCTATAAGTCGATCTGGATGCCAGCGTGTCCCGGCGAACTACAACTGCTTACACATCTCACAATAGCCGGGTCCACCGACTCGATGGCATCGGCGTTCTTGCAGGCACATACCACGGAGCCAGCAATGACCACCAACCTGCCTTCCGATTCATCCGCGCGCAGCCGCATTCATCCTCTGGTCGCCGGAGCTGCCGTTGCTGTGATTCTCGCCAGCGGCACCGGCATTGCCGCAATGACCGGTCTGCTTCCGACATCCCGAGCGCTAACACCGCCGCCGTCGCAAACTGCATCGGTTGCGGTGAAGCCGGCCAGCACGCCGCTCGACTCGGCTAAACCGTATGCGGAGCAACAAGGCACGCGGACCAACACGGTGAGCGAATCCCATGTTCATCCCCACCACAGCAGTGCGTCGTCGCCCGCGCCCAGGTACGCGCATGACGATAGTTACCGTGATGCCACGCAGCCGCCATCTCGACCCGTTGCCGTCGACCCTGATGCAGGTGAAGTCGTCGCGGTCAACGCGGTCCAAACGCAGGAGCCGACCACCGGACTCGGTGCAGTAGGCGGTGCGGTGGCGGGCGGGCTGCTGGGCAATCAGGTTGGTCAAGGTCGCGGCCGTGTTCTGGCGACGATAGCGGGTGCGGTTGGCGGCGGCCTTGCCGGCAACGGCATCGAACATGCGGTACGCAAAGCTGCCACCTATCAGGTGCAAGTCAGGATGCAGGATGGCAGTTATCGAAACTTCAACTACGACAATCAGCCTACCGTTCAGGTTGGTGAGCGGGTGCATGTCTATGGCGATTCTCTGAGTGCTTCGTAAGCACGCAGAGAACTGGAGGGCACGAGGCCTTACAAACGGTTACCAGACTGACACTTCACGTTTATTTGCCAAGCAGAGCTACACATACAATCGATATCGCTAAATCGCATCAACAACCGATGCCAGCGAACAGGGAGAGAAACATGAAGCGCAGCTTCATTTTGTGGATTGCAGGCGTTTGCGCTGCGTGCGCTTCCAGCGCTGCGCTGGCTCATGTCGACCTTGGTGTTTACCTTGGCGCGCCGGGGCCGGTTTATGTCGCGCCGCCTCCGGTGGTCTACGAGGCGCCACCCGTGACGTACGTGCCTGCTCCGGCCTATGGCTACGGTTACGGCTATGGGTACCAGTACAACGACGACCGTGACAGGCACTGGCGCCATGACCATGGCTGGCACAGAGGCTGGGAGCACCGTCATCACGGGGACGATGACGACTGATCTGGCAGGCCATTCGATGGTTGGAAGCTCGCGCCCATGGCAACAAAAAGCCCTGGCGCAGAAAGACCGCCAGGGCTTTGCTCATCTGCGAGTCTGTTTCATCTATTAACCATCCTCGCCGGCACACTAATAGCAAGCAAACCGCCGAGCACCATGAACGCCGCGAGCATATACATCCCTGAGTCATTAGCCGCGGTAACCTCTTTCAACCATCCCACAGCATAAGGACTAAGGAACCCCGCCAGGTTCCCAATGGAATTAATCATCGCGATCCCCGCGGCCGCCCCAGTCCCAGCAAGAATCGCCGTAGGCAAACTCCAGAACAACGGCAGGGTAGTGAGGATGCCCATCGTAGCCAGCGTCAATCCGGTCATAGCAAGCACGGTGTTATGCGTCCAAACGACGGAAAGCACGAGCCCCACGGCACCAAGAAACGCCGGCACCGCAATATGCCACCGCCGTTCCCTCGACCGGTCCGCACTCCGCGCAACGAACACCATCGCCACGACAGCCGCCGCAAACGGCACCGCCGACAGCAAGCCGATCATAAACGCATCGGTAACGCCGGTCGATTTGATGATCGTCGGCAACCAGAAACTCACCCCGTAAAGCCCCATCACAAACGAGAAGTAGGTGAGGCTGAACATCAACACCCGTCCGTTAGTGAGTACCTGCCGAATCGGCATATCGTGCTTGGTCGCTTCCTCGGCCGACACCTGACTCTCGAGCAACTGTTGCTCTTCCCGGGTAAGCCAGTTGGCGTTCGAAATCCGATCGTCGAGCACCACAAACACGATGATCCCAACCAGCACCGAAGGTATCCCTTCGAGCAGAAACAGCCACTGCCACCCGTGCCACCCGTTCACGCCATTAAAGTTCTTCAGGATGTACCCCGACACCGGCCCACCAATCACCCCAGACAGCGCAATCGCCGTCATAAACCAGGTCGTCATTCGCCCACGCCGATGCGCCGGATACCAGTAAGTGAGGTACAAAATAATCCCAGGAAAGAACCCCGCCTCGGCAAGCCCGAGCAAAAAGCGCATCACGTAAAACATCGTCGGCGTGGTGACGAACATCGTCAGCATCGATATCACGCCCCACGAAACCATGATCCGCGCGATCCAGACACGCGCGCCGACCTTATGCAGAATCACGTTGCTCGGCACTTCGAAGATGAAATAGCCGATAAAGAAAATCCCCGCGCCGAAGCCGTACACCGCATCGCTCAAGCCAAGATCCGTGCTCATCCCTAGCTTCGCGAAGCCAACGTTCACGCGGTCCAGATACGCAACGATGTAGCACAGCATCAACAGCGGCGCGAGCCGCCAGGTAACCTTGCGATAAGTCGCCTCTTCGAACGTCGAAGGCGGCGCGCCAGCGCCGGGATGGTGGAGCGGATCTGCAGGACTAGCCATGACTGTGTCTCCTCTTGTTATGGAATTGAAATGCCACCGCCGGTCGATTCTATCCGCGCGTGGCCATTTGCACGACGAATCGATATTGGGGGAAAACACTGACTGCGCACGCAGCGCGTGCGCAGCGTCAGACCCACCACTACACGCAGCGCCCCCCATCCACTTCGAGGCACACGCCGGTAATGAACTCCGCCTCATCTGAAGCCAGATACAGCGCCGCATTCGCAATATCCTGCGGCGTCGAAAACCGCCCGAGCGGTATCCCCGCGAGGAACTTCTGCCGATTCTGCGGCGTATCCTCGACCCCCATGAACTCGGACAGCAGCGCGGTCTCACCGATTACCGGATTCACGCAGTTCACGCGAATCCGCTCCGGCCCGAGTTCGACGGCGAGCGACTTGCTGGCGACGATCACCGCGCCCTTGCTGCCGTTGTACCAGACGAGCCCCGGCCGCGGCCGCACGCCCGCCGTCGACGCGATATTGATGAAGCTGCCGCCGCCCTGCTCGCGGAAATACGGCACGAACTCCTGCACACTCCAGTAGATGCTCTTTACGTTCACCGCATAGACGCGGTCGAACTCGGCCTCGGTCACTTCGAGCACCGGCTTGTTGCGATGCGTAGTGCCCGCGTTATTGACGACGATCTGCACGCTGCCGAAGTCTTCGAGCGCGGCTTCGCGCAGCGTGCGCCAGTCGTCGCGATGCGCGACGTTGCCGGGCACCGCGATCGCTTTTCCGCCCGTAATCGCGATCTCACTCGCGACGCGTTCGGCGGCCGGCCCGTTGAGGTCGTTGACCACGACGTTCGCGCCTTCGCGCGCAAAGGTCTTCGCGATGCCTTCGCCGAAACCCGAACCGCCGCCCGTGACGATGGCCGTTTTACCTGTCAACCGCATGATGTCTCCGTTGTTTGTGATGGATAGAGCGATGCGTTGCTGCATGTAACGCGCTGGTCGCGCTGATCGTGAGCGAGCCCTGCCGGATTCGCTAGCCGTGGCGGATCGCGATCGTCTTCAGCACCGTAAAGCCATACAGCGCCTCGAAGCCTTTCTCGCGGCCATGCCCCGAATGCCTGACGCCGCCGAACGGCAACTCGACGCCGCCGCCCGCACCATAGTTGTTGATGAATACCTGGCCCGAGCGCACGCGTCGCGCGAGCCGCATCTGGCGCGCGCCATCGCGTGTCCAGATACCGGCGACGAGTCCGAACTGCGTGCCGTTCGCGAGCGCGAGCGCGTCGGCTTCGTCGCGGAACGACATCGCGGCGAGCACCGGGCCGAACACTTCGTCGCGCGCGAGGCGGTGGCTCGCGGGGACGTCGCGCAGCAAGGTCGGGGCTTGGTAGAAGCCGCTTTCAGGCGCTTCGGGAACCACTTCGCCGTGCGCGGCCATTGCGATGCCGTCGTGTTGCGCGTCCGACAGGAAGTCCCACACGCGCTGCTGCTGTTTCGCGCTGATCAGCGGCCCGCAGTCGAGGTCGGCTTTCGACGGCCCGACGCGCAGTGCCTGAAAGGCGCTGCTGAGCCGGTCGAGCAGCGGCTCGTAAATGGCCTGCTCGATCAGCACGCGACTGCCCGCCGAGCAGGTTTGCCCGGCGTTCTGCACGATCGCGGAAATCAGCACAGGCAGCGCGGCGTCGAGATCGGCGTCGGCGAAGACGATTTGCGGCGACTTGCCGCCGAGTTCGAGCGTGACGGGGACGTGGTTTTCGGCGGCCATCTGCGTGACGAGCTTGCCGGTTTCTGGCGAGCCAGTGAACGAGATGTGATCGATGCCCGGATGACGCGCGAGCGCGGCGCCCGCTTCGTGTCCGTAACCGGTGACGATATTCAGCGCACCGGCCGGCAGGCCGGCTTCGGCGGCGAGTTCCGCGACACGCAGTACGGAAAGGCACGCGTCCTCGGCCGGTTTGACCACGCACGCATTGCCGGTCGCCAGTGCCGCGCCGACGCTGCGCCCGAAAATCTGCATCGGGTAATTCCACGGCACGATGTGGCCGGTCACGCCGTGCGGCTCGCGAATCGTCAGCACCGTGTAGCCGGATTGGTAGGGCAGGGTCTCGCCGTGCAGCTTGTCGGCCGCGCCGGCGTAGAACTCGAAGTAGCGGGTGAGGGCGGCGGCGTCGGCGCGCGCCTGCTTGAGCGGCTTGCCGGTGTCGCGCGCTTCGAGCTGTGCGAGGTCTTCCTGGCGCGCGGCCACCAGCAGCGACAGCCGGTACAGCACGCGGCCGCGCTCGGCGGCGGCGAGCGCGCCCCAGGCTCCGTCGAACGCGCGGCGCGCCGCGTGCACGGCGGTGTCGATATCGGCCTCGGTGCCGCGCGCGATGCGCGTGAACGGCTGGCCGTCCGATGGATCGAGTACGGCGATCGATTCGCCGCCGGAAGCGGCGCACCACTCGCCGCCGATGAAATGCCGTGCTTCTTCCATGCATGCTCCTTGATGACGTGCGGCCGCGGTGCGGCGGCGCGGATTCGAAGGGGAGACACAAAACGGTAGAGACGCGAAGCGAGACTCGCCAGACGATTATCGCGCCGATCCGACCGCGGATGCCACCTGCCGATTGGCTATAATGGCGCATTCCGTACGGTCCGGTGCGCGGCCCCGTCGTTCGGGGCGAGAGGGCTTCAGGGCCTGGCGTTCGCGGTTCGCACGCAGTTCGCACCGCATCCGCAGCCCGCGCGCCGTTCGCCGCCTTCCGATTTCCATCCCCTTCAGAGAGCGCTCATGAGCTTCAATCACGTTCCCGCAGGCAAAGACCTTCCGCACGATTTCAACGTCATCATCGAAATCCCGGCGCAAAGCGACCCGGTGAAGTACGAAGCCGACAAGGAGCTGGGCCTGCTCGTCGTCGACCGTTTCATCGGCACCGGCATGCGCTATCCGGCCAACTACGGCTTCATTCCGCAGACGCTGTCGGGCGACGGCGACCCGGTCGATGTGCTGGTGATCACGCCGTTCCCGCTGCTGGCAGGCTCGGTCGTGCGTGCCCGCGCGCTCGGCATGCTGCAGATGACCGATGAATCGGGCGTCGACGCGAAGCTGATCGCCGTGCCGCACGACAAGGTCTGCCCGATGACGGCGAACCTGAAGTCGGTCGACGATGTGCCTGCTTACCTGAAGGACCAGATCAAGCACTTCTTCGAGCAATACAAGGCGCTCGAGAAGGGCAAGTGGGTCAAGGTCGAAGGCTGGGCCGACGTCGATGCCGCCCACAAGGAAATCAGCGAAGGCGTGGCGAACTACAAGAAGTAAGCGCACCACGGTTCATCCGCTCGCTGCATGCAGTACGAAAACCGCGCGAGTCCGCAAGGACCGCGCGGTTTTTTATGCGCTTTGCGGCGCGCATAACCTGAACGCATCGTTTCGATGCACGGAACGCATTTTATATTTAGGTGTAAACCCTTATCATTCGCCGCACGACCTCGCGCGCGAACTCACGGCATCCACGCGCGTTTCCATCACTTCAACGAGCACTATCCGGATGATGAACCGCAGCAAGTCCCACTCGACATCGCCGCGCTGGTCGACCCGGCTGAAATCGGTCATCAGCGCGATCTATCGCAAGCGGCCGGTCTGGATGGTGTCGTTCGCGGCGAGCGAGGCGAATCTGTCGGAGGGCTTGAGGGCCGCGTGCGCATCGACGGCGATGCTCGCGCTCGGCAACGTGCTGCACGATCCGGTGTTCGCGTGGGCCGCAATTGGCGCGTTCTGGACCTGCCTCGCCGATGCGGCCGGCTCGAACCGCGCGCGCTTCATGTCGATGATGGGCTTCGCGCTGCTGTCGACGCTGTGCGGCGGCATCGCCGCGTTCGCATCCGCGTCGGGCACCGCGTGGGCCGCGCTCGCGGTGCTCGCGTTCACGACGCTCGGCGCGTTCGGCCGCATCTGGGGCGCGGCCACGTCGCAGGTGACGATCCTCGCGGCGACCGCCTGCGTCGTGATGGTCGATCGGCCGATGCACGACGCGCGAGCCGGTGTCGAGTTTCTCGGCGTCTATCTGCTCGGCTGTCTGTTCGCGATCGTGCTGAGCCTGACCGTGTGGCGCATCCATCCGTTCGGCGCGAGCCGCGCGTCGCTGCGCGCGGTGTATCTGCGCCTCGCCGATATCGCGTTCGATAGCGCACGGCTCGTCGGCGCACGGGCCGCGCCGCGTGAGTGGGCCACGCATGCCGCGCGCTTTCGCGCCGATGCGCGCGCGTCGCTCGAACGCTCGCGCGACGCGCTCGCGAACGTGCCCGCATCGAAAGCAGGCGGCGCGGCCGTCTACGACACGCTGCTCGGTTTGCTGACCGATGGCGAAGCGTTGTTCGCTTATCTGATCGCAGTGTCGGGCGCGGGCGAGAAGGTGCCCGACGATCCGCGCCGCACGCAACGCGCGGTGCGCCTGCTCAATGCGATCGGCGAAGTGCTGAGCGACATCGGCAGCGCGACCGGCGACGCGCGTTGGGAACGTCTGGCGGAGCCGCAGGCGCGTCTGCGGCGTCTCGCGCATCGGCTCGAAAGCGCGTTGCTCGAACCGGTGAAGCTGCAATCCGGTTTCGAGCTCGTCGATTTCGCGCCGCGTGAGGTGCATGCCGAGCCGTGGAGCGCATGCGTCGCGCGTTATACGGCGCGCGCGTGGTCGGCGCTGAAGGCGAACCTGTCGTGGCAGTCGGTCGGCTTGCGCCACGCTGCGCGTGTCGGCGTGACGACGACCGCGGGCTTCGTCGTGATTCGGGCGCTCGGTCTGCCGTTCGGCTATTGGGCGACGATGGCCACTCTTCTGATCCTGCAGCCGTCGATCGCCGCGACCTGGCCGCGCAGCATCGAACGCGCGGCGGGCAGTATCGTCGGCGGCGTGCTTGCGGCGGCGATCGGCTACGCGATTCATTCGCCGCTCGGCATCTCGCTTGCGGTGTTCCCGCTCGTGATGGCGACGATGGCGCTGCGCCCCGTCAGCTACAGCCTGTTCGTGCTGTTCCTGACGCCGACCTTCGTGCTCGTCGCCGACTTCGCGACGCCGGGCGCCAACGAACTGTCGTTCGCGCTGACGCGGCTCGGCAACAACGTGCTCGGCTGCGTGCTCGCGCTGCTCGCGACCTTCCTTCTGTGGCCGACGCGCGAGAAGCTCGACCTGCGCGTCTATCTCGGCGACGCGGTGCGCGCGAATCTCGCGTATCTGCGCGCGTCGCTCGAAGCGCCGCGGCACAGCGGCAAGGAGATCGAGCAATTGCGCCGCGCCGCGGGTCTCACCAGCAACAACGCGGAAGAAGCGATCGGCCGCGTGCGGCTAGAAAAGCTCGAGGACTCGATGGCCGATACCGTCACGCTGACGGTGCTGAGTCTGCTGCGGCGGATGGCCGGCACCGCGACGCAGTTGCGCCTCACCGCCAACCGTCGCGACATGCATAGCGAACTCGACGAATGGGTCGTGGCGATGAGCGAGGCGATCGAGGCCGCGTTGAACCGCACGTTACGGCCGGTGCGGCTCGAGTTGCCCGCGCGCGAGCGGTTGACGTCGCTGGAAGCGGATGTGGTGGGAGAACTCGCGCGCGTGCATCGGCTGCTGACGGAGAGGATGCGCGAGGCGAGGGGGTAGCGCGACTCAGCCGTCGGAGCTCGCGCCGTCGTCAGCGGCGTCGTTCACCGCCACCGCCGGCAACACCGACTGCAGCGTGAACACGCCGGCCGCCAGCGCCCGCTTATCGGCGGCGGTGAGCCGCTTGACCCAATACTCGGCGCTCGACGCGCTCGAGCGGTCCGCCAGCTCGAACGACGCCAGCACCCGCACCGGCTTGCGCGAGCGCGTATAACGCGCGCCCGTGCCGCTCGCGTGTTTGTCGAAGCGGGCGGCGACATCGGTCGCGATGCCGGTATAGACGCTGCCGTCCGAGCATTCGAGCAGATAGAGAAACCACGCCATAACCGCGCTTCTAGCCTTTGAACGGATTGTGTTCGCGCAGCTCGTCCACGTATGCGTGGATGCTGTTCTTTTCGTTGTCGAGGAAATGGCCGACCGCATCGGCGAACGCCGGATGCGCGAGCCAATGCGTGGAGCGCGTGACCGTCGGCAGAAAGCCGCGCGCCATTTTGTGCTCGCCCTGCGCGCCGCCTTCGAATGCGCCGAGCTTTTCTTCGATGCAGAATTCGAGCGGCTGATAGTACGCGGTTTCGAAGTGCAAGCACGGCACGTGCTCGAGCGCGCCCCAGTAGCGGCCATACAAGGTGCCGCCGGTTTTGTCGTCGCGCTGATAGACGACGAGCGAGCTCGCGATCGGCTTGCCTTCATATTCGGCGATCACCAGCAGCAGATTCTCCGGCATCGACGCGCCGATCATCCGGAAGAAATCGAGGTTCAGATACGGACTCGAAAAATGCTCGCGATAGGTTTGCCGATAGCACTTGCTGAAGAAGCGCCAGTCGGCATCCTTGATGTCTTCGCCGCGGATGCGCCGCATCGTGATGCCGGCCTCGTGCACCTTGCGACGTTCGGCGCGAATGTTCTTGCGCTTCTTCTGTTCGAGCGTCGACAGGAAGTCGTCGAAGTCGCGGTAGCCGTCGTTGAGCCAGTGAAACTGCACGCCTTCGCGTTGCATCATGCCGATATCGGTGAGCGCGTCGGCTTCGCTCTGCGTCGGAAACAGCACATGCAGCGACGACACCTCGGCCTGCTCGGCGAACGCCATCAACGTGGCCGCGAGGTGGCGCAACGCGTGCTCGTTCGCCGATAGCAGGCGGTTGCCCTGCACCGGCGTGAACGGCACCGCGCATAGCAGCTTCGGGTAGTAGGGCAGGCCGTTGCGCTTGTATGCGTCGGCCCAGGCCCAGTCGAACACGTACTCGCCGTACGAGTGACCCTTCAGATAGACGGGGGCCGCCCCCGCGAGCTTGCCCGTGCGTGCGTCGGTCAGTGTGACGAATTGCGGCGCCCAACCGGTGTCGGGAACCGCGCATTGCGTCGCGTTCAGCGCGCTCAGAAACTCGTGCCGCAAAAACGGCGTGGGCTGCGGCTGCGCGGCAAGGAGGGCGTTCCACTCGGCGGCGTCCACCTCGGAGGGCGATGCCAGAATGCCCGTGCGATAATCGATACGTTGCTGGTTCAATCTGAGTGACTGTTTGCAATGACCGGCGCGGCGCGATGAAGCTGAAGCTGCCACGTCGTTCGTTGAGTTCGTTTATCCGGTTTGTTCAATTCCGTCGAGCCATCGAGCCGCGGTACCGCGAGCCGTGAAGGCTTGCCTGTCGATCCTGCCATGAAGACCCGAATCGCTCTTGCTCAAATCAATGTCACCGTCGGCGACTTCGCCGGCAACGTCGCGAAGATCGTCGCCGCCGCGCGCGCCGCGCACAGGGATGGTGCGAAGCTGCTGGTCGCCCCTGAACTCGCGTTGTCGGGTTATCCGCCCGAAGACCTGCTGCTGCGCCCCGCGTTCTATACCGCGAGCGCGGCCGCGTTGGCCGATCTCGCCGCGCAATTGAAGCCGTTCACCGGTCTGCATGTGATCGTCGGTCATCCGCTGCGCGACGGGTCGGACAACCTCGCGCACAAGCTCGTGCACAACGCGGCGAACGGCCATGTTAATGCAAACGCGCCGATCGAGCGCGGCGTGCCGCCGGTCGATACCTTCAACGCGGCGTCGCTGATCGTCGACGGCGAAGTGAAGGGCACCTATCGCAAGCAGGATCTGCCGAACACCGAGGTGTTCGACGAGAAGCGCTACTTCGCCGCGGACCCGCAGCCGTTCGTGTTCGAACTCGATGGGATCAAGTACGGCGTCGTGATCTGCGAGGACGCATGGCATGCGTCGGCCGCGCAGATGGCGAAGGCCGCGGGCGCGCAGGTGCTGCTGATTCCGAACGGCTCGCCGTATCACCTGAACAAGGAAGCGGTGCGCTTCGACATCTTGCGCGCGCGCATTCGCGAGACCGGCATTCCGATGGTCTACGTGAATATGGTCGGCGGGCAGGACGAACTCGTGTTCGACGGTGGTTCGTTCGTGCTCGACGCGCAGGGCGCACTCGTCGCGAAGCTCGCGCAGTTCGAGGAAGCCACGGCGATTGTCGAGTTCGAGGACGGCAAGCCGCTGCCGGCCGCGATCGCGCCGGAGCAATCGATCGAAGCGCAGGTGTACGCGGCGCTCGTGATGGGCGTGCGCGACTACATCGGCAAGAACGGTTTTCCGGGCGCGCTGATCGGTTTGTCGGGCGGCGTCGATTCGGCGCTCGTGCTGGCCGTTGCGTGCGACGCGCTCGGCGCCGACAAGGTGCGCGCGGTGATGATGCCGTCGCGCTACACGGCCGACATTTCCACGACCGACGCCGCCGAGATGGCGCGCCGCGTCGGCGTGCGTTACGACGAGATCGCGATCGCGCCGATGTTCGATGCGTTTCGCGCGTCGCTCGCCGAAGAGTTCGCGGGCCGCGCCGAAGACGCGACCGAAGAGAACATTCAGGCGCGCATTCGCGGCACGCTGCTGATGGCGCTGTCGAACAAATTCGGCTCGATCGTGCTGACCACCGGCAACAAGAGCGAGATGGCGGTCGGCTACTGCACGCTGTACGGCGACATGGCCGGCGGCTTCGCGGTGATCAAGGACATCGCGAAGACGCTCGTGTACCGGCTGTGCCGCTATCGCAACGCGGCCACGACGTTTGCAAAGCGCGACGTGATTCCCGAGCGGATCCTGACGCGTGCGCCGTCCGCCGAGCTGCGCGAGAACCAGACCGACCAGGACAGCCTGCCCGAATACGAAGTACTCGACGCGATCATGCGCATGTACATGGAGGAGGACCGTTCGCTCGCGGAAATCATCGCGGCGGGCTATCGGGTCGACGACGTGAAACGGGTCACGCGCCTGATCAAGATCAACGAGTACAAGCGCCGTCAGGCGCCGATCGGCATCCGGGTCACGCATCGCGCGTTCGGCCGCGACTGGCGCTATCCGATCACGTCGCGCTACACCGAACCGGTGGAGTGAAGGACGGCACCGCGCGCGGATGCCGCAATGCATCCGGCGCGGCGTAGAATAAAAATCATCTTTTCCCTTTTCACTCTTCCCATCAAGAGACGAGGTCGCCATGAAGCGCATCACCGCAGTCATCAAACCGTTCAAACTCGACGAAGTGCGCGAGGCGCTCGCGGAAGTCGGCCTCACCGGCCTGACCGTTACCGAGGTCAAGGGGTTCGGCCGCCAGAAAGGGCATACCGAGCTGTATCGTGGTGCGGAGTACGTGGTCGACTTTCTGCCGAAAGTGAAGATCGAAGTCGTGGTCGCGGACAGCCAGTGCGATCAGGTCATCGACGCGATCATCGGCGCGGCTCGCACCGGCAAGATCGGCGACGGCAAAATCTTCGTCGCGGATGTCGAGCGCGTGATCCGCATCCGTACCGGCGAAGAGAACGAAGCGGCCGTCTAAAGCCGCGCAAGCACGCACCGGCCCGGTGCGCGCGAGAACTCAAATTCGGCCGCCGAAGAAAAAACGGTGCAATACCCTTGCGGATATTGCACCGATACGCGCCTCTCGCAGCAGCGTGAAAAAGATTCTCTTGAAGAAACCTGTGTTACACCCCGAGGTGTGACCCTCGGGGCGCACCGTTCGATTAGAACGAGTGCTGGATGCCTGCGTACACGCCGGTTTGCTGGCGGCCTTGCAGCGGGTTGTCCGTTGCAGCGGCGAAGCCCGCATTGTTCGCGTTCAGACCGAAGTTAGCATTGCGGCTGTTGCGCACCGTTGCTGCCTGCAGGTCGAGCAGCGTGCGCTTCGACAGGTTGTACGAACCGCCGACCGTGTAGATCGTCGCATTGCCAGCGCCGTTGTTGCCGTTCACGTGATAGACCGCCGCGATCAGCGCTGCAGCCGGCGTTGCCTGCCACGTCACACCGCCCCATTCGTGATCCAGGGTCGTCGGCTGACCAGGAGCAACGTTCGTCGCACCTGCCGAGCGGACTGCCTGGTAAGCGGCCTGAATCTTGAACTGGCCGAGGAACACGTTCACCAGAGCTGAGTACTCGCGCGATGCCGCGAATACGCCGTTGCTCGTGTTAGCCGTATTGATGCCGTTGTTGGCGACCGGGCCACCCCACAAACCGCCGGTCGTCGGGTTGCGAATTTCGTCGTACAGACCGCGGATCTGGAACAGCGAGGTCGTGTAGGTGACCTGCGCGCCAGCTTCGCGACCTTGCGGCGTCGTGCCGTTACCGTTCCAGCTCGTCGCGTTCGACAGCGCGTATTGACCGTAGAAGTCAAAGCCCGCGATCTTCGGCGACTGGTACGCGAAGTTGTTGCTCGACTGCGGCCAGTTGCGGCCACGCACGAGCGATGCCGACGACCAGTTGGACTGACCGAACGGGTCGAAGTCCCACACGCCGTTCGAGATGAAGAGCATGCGGCCCATCGTGAACGTACCGAACTGGTCGTTCGAAATGCCGACCGTTGCCCAGCGATTGAAGAGACCACCGCCGCCAGGACCCGCGCCCGTCATCGTGTTGAACGAGCCTTCCAACTGGAACAGAATCTTGTTGCCAGCGCCGATGTCCTCGACACCCTTCATGCCCCACAGGCTGGTGCCCCAGTCGCCGCTTTCCGCCTTGAAGCGGTTCGAGCTGGTGTTGGCCGCGCCGTTGGCGTTAGCGCCGGTCGGGACGCCCGACATGTACTCGAGACCTGCATCCAAACGGCCATACAGCGTGACGCTGCTCTGAGCGTGTGCAACAACGCCGGCCGACATCAGCGCAGCGACGAGCAAAGCTTTCTTCATCTTCTCCTCCATACCCTGTCAAAAAAAGAAACCCAGTACTGCGAGTGGTGTTCGGACGCGATCAGCGCCGAACAGAAAGCGGTACCAGGGGAGAGTGGCGGGTGGATAGGGGTGCTCCTGCCATGACATGTAGCGTCGAGCTATCTTTGCGTCATGCCGATCCCACGCCGACCGGTTCTCCTCTGTGTTTTGAAGTGAAACTACTTTTAATCAACTTTGTTTTGCTACTTTGGTTACCAATTTATCAAAAATAACTTTAACTGGGAGAAGAAATTAGTACCGTCCACAGGCGGTGTCGCCAAATTGCAATACGAATGTGCGGCGAAACCCGGAGGAACCCCTCGGAAAATGGCGCAGAGCCTTGTCCGGCAAGGGAAGCGCGGCTCGCAAGGGGGCGCATTAAGGATTGTCACTATTGACGAGTCAAAAGTGGCAGGTTAGGGCGAAAACCAGTCCGGAATAGCCCGTTTTGTGGGATTTTCGGCGCCTTTTCGTCGTTCGAATGGCCGGGGGGAGGGACGCGGTAAAAATGAAAAAGGCGCTCGTAAGCGCCTTGTAAAACTACATTGACTACATTTTCGATGTTATTCGCATCGTAAGTCGCGGGCAATTTTTATTACTTGAGACTGCCCGACAGGAATTGCTTCAGACGCTCGCTTTTCGTGTTTTTGAACACTTCGTCGGGATGGCCTTCTTCCTCGACGCGGCCCTGATGCAGGAACATCACATGGTTCGACACGTTGCGCGCGAAGCCCATTTCGTGTGTGACGACGATCATCGTGCGGCCTTCTTCGGCGAGCTTTTGCATCACCTTCAGCACTTCGCCGACGAGCTCCGGGTCGAGCGCCGAGGTCGGTTCGTCGAACAGCATCACATCCGGGTGCATCGCCAGCGCCCGCGCAATCGCCACGCGCTGCTGCTGGCCGCCCGACAGATGCGACGGATACTGCTTCTCGAGACGCGGCGCGAGGCCGACTTTCTCCAGATATTCGCGCGCGCGGTCCTCGGCTTCCTTGCGCTTCAGACCGAGTACGTGCACCGGCGCCTCGATGATGTTCTCGAGCACGTTCATGTGGGACCACAGGTTGAAGTGCTGGAACACCATCGAAAGCTTGGTGCGCACGCGCTGCAACTGTTTCGGGTCCGACACGCGCAACGCGCCGTCTTTGGCGGTCTGCGTGCGCACTTCCTCGCCGTCGACGAAAATGCGCCCCGCGTTCGGCTGTTCGAGAAAGTTGATGCAGCGAAGCATCGTGCTCTTGCCCGAACCGGACGAACCGATCACGCTGATCACGTCGCCGGCATTGGCTTTCAGCGACACGCCCTTGAGGACTTCGTTGTCGCCGTACTTTTTGTGAAGCTCGTCGACGAAGAGCTTCTGCTTCTTGGAGTTCATCAGGATCCTTAACGAGCTTGCTTGTCCAGGGACGCGCAATTACTTGCCTTGCGGCCGCAGGTAAGCGAGCCAGCGACGCTCGGCGCGGCGGAACAGCCACACGAGCGCGAAAGAAATACACAGATACAGCAGCGCGGCGATGCCGAACGCGTTGAACGACTGATACGTTGCGGAGTTCACGTCGCGCGCGATCTTCAGGATGTCCGGCACCGTGGCCGTGAATGCGACCGTGGTCGCGTGCAGCATCAGGATCACTTCGTTGCTGTAGTAGGGCAGTGCGCGGCGCAGCGCCGACGGCAGAATCACGCGCCGGTACAGCGTGAACGACGACATGCCGTACGCGCGCGCCGCTTCGATCTCGCCGTAAGGCGTCGCCTTGATCGCGCCCGCGAAGATTTCGGTCGTATACGCGCAGGTGTTCAGCGTGAACGCGAGCAGCGTGCAGTGCATGCCGTCGCGGAAGAACGCGTTGGTCAGCGCGTTGTTGCGGATGATCTCGAGGCTGTAGAGACCCGTGTAGCACAGCAGCAGTTGCACATAGAGCGGCGTGCCGCGGAAGATATAGGTATAGAGCCACACGAGGCCCGCGAGCCATTTCTTCTTCGACACGCGCGCGACCGCGAGCGGCACCGACAGGCAGAAGCCGAGGCCGATCGACACGACCAGCAGCCACAACGTGATTGCGACACCGGTGAAGCGATAGCCATCGGTGAAAAGATAGTTGCGCCAATATTGCTGAATGATCTCGATCATAGATCCGCCTTTCGCACGCCGGTCGAGTAACGCTTTTCGAGGTACATCAGCACGAAGTTCGATACTGTGGTGATGACGAGATAGATCGCCCCCGCGAGCAGGGTGAAGAAGAAGAACCGCAGGGTGCCCTTGCCCGCGTCCTGCGAGGCCTTGACGACGTCGGCGAGACCGATGATCGACACCAGCGCGGTCGCCTTGACCATCACCTGCCAGTTGTTGCCGATGCCCGGCAGCGCGAAGCGCATCATCTGCGGGAACATCACGCGCGAGAACACCTGCCAGCTCGTCATGCCGTAGGCCGCGCCCGCTTCGAGCTGGCCGCGCGGCACCGCGAGAAACGCGCCGCGGAACGTCTCGGTGAAGTACGCGCCGTAGATGAAGCCGAGCACCGCGACGCCGGCCACGAACGGGTCGATGTCGATCTGGTCCCAGCCCATCGCGTCGGTCAGGTTGTTGAGCCAGATCTGGATGCTATAGAACAGCAGCAGCATCAGCACGAGATCGGGCACGCCGCGCACGAGCGTCGTGTAGACGGTGCCGATGCCGTTCGACAGGCGGTTCTTCGACAATTTCGCCGCCGCGCCGAGCAGGCCGAGCACGAACGCGAGCGCGAGCGAGAACACCGCCAGCTTGACGGTTTGCCAGGTGCCGCTGAGGAGTAGCGGGCCGTAGCCTTGAAGGAACATAGGAAGTCCTCGACGATGCGTTTCTCGCGCACCGCGAAAGACGCGGCCCGCGATGCGCCGCGTCGGGGTCGAGCGCCTGGCTCGCCGTGATCCGCGGCGCACAGCGTGCCGCTGTGCAAATCATGCCGCAGAAACGTTGGTGGCTCCTGCAGCGCGCTTTTGGGACTTTCGTCTCGGATTGTTTTGAATCTACTGCCTGGTATTGCCACCTTCGGTTGTCACCTTCGGTGCCACTTGCACTGCCATCGCCACCGGCCCGAGCCGGCTTACCACTCAGTATCCTGCCTGTTTTGCTCAACGGCCAGGATAAATGTCGAAGTCGAAGTACTGCTTCTCGAGCTTTTTGAACGTGCCGTCCCGATGAACCTCGGCGAGCGCCTGATTGAACTTCGCCTTTAGCTCGGCATCGCTCTTGCGGAGACCGATCGCGGTGCCTTCGCCGATCGTCTTCGGGTCCTTCACCTCCGGACCGGCTCAACCGAAGCCGTTGCCGCGCGGTGTCTTCAGAAAGCCGGCGTCGGCCTGCACTTCGTCCTGCAGCGCGGCGTCGAGACGGCCCGATGCGAGATCCGCGTACACCTGGTCCTGATTCTGGTACGGCACGACGACCACGCCCTTCGGTTCCCACCAGACCTTCGCGTACTGTTCCTGCGTCGAGCCCTGCTCGACGCCGACGCGCTTGCCTTTCAGCGATTCAGGGGTGGGCAGAAGCGGAGAACCGGTCTTCGCGATCATGCGGGCGGGCGCGTCGAACATCTTGTCGGAGAAGTCGATCTGCTCGCGGCGCTTGTCGGTGACGCTGAGCGAGGAGACGATCGCGTCGAACTTGCGAGCTTTCAGCGCCGGAATGAGGCCGTCCAGATCCTGCGCGACCCATACGCACTGCACGTTCATCTTCGCGCACAGCGCGCGGGCCAGGTCGGCATCGAACCCGACGATGTCGCCATTAGGCGCCTTTGATTCGAATGGCGGATAACTGGCGTCGACCCCGATGCGCACCGTTTTCCATTCTTTCGCCATCGCGCCGGTGGCCATGACTGCCAGAGCCACGCACAGTGCGAACTTCTTCATGTTTCTCCTGAACCAAACTGATCGTCGTGATGACTCGACCCGACGAGCGCCGGCCGAGGGCCGACGGTCGCTATTCTAGGCGGTCAAAATTGCCGTGCCGCAGGGATTGTCGCCGCGCGCTCGTCGTTCTTGCGCGGGCGGTTCGTCCGACGTGGTGCGCTGTTCCGGCGCGTTCGGTGCTTGCCGGACGGGCCTCGCGCGGGTGTGGCGCCGAGTCGGAGCCCGTCGCACACCTGTTGCGGCCGGCCCGGCGACGCTTACCGGCGCGGCCTGCACGTCCCGCTGGACGTCCACGCGGCTTGAAAAGCGCGGTATTTTACCCGAAGAGCGGCAAGCTGCCAGCGCGGGACGGCAGCGAGCGGCAAGACGCCACGCAGCGCGTTGTGCGGGCGCGACGCCGGCGCGGTTTTGCGGGCGCCGGGCAGCCGGGCGCCGGGCAGCCGGACGCCCGCCTTTCCGCGCGGTCAGCTCGCCGACCGCGCCGTGCGTGCGATTGCATGCAGCGATGGAACGCTGCGGTGCGGTCGCGCACGATTGTTTAGTGGGCACGCAGCCCCTACATTCCTCGCATCGCTCTGATTGAGTACTTACCGGGAGACTTTCCATGATCGAGATTCGCCGCTCCGCAGAACGCGGTCACGCCAACCACGGCTGGCTCGACTCGTATCACAGCTTCTCGTTTGCCGATTACCGCGACCCCGAGCATGTGCACTTCGGACCGCTGCGCGTGATCAACGAAGACCGCATCGCCGGCGGCCAAGGTTTCGGCGCGCATGGGCATCGTGACATGGAGATCGTCACGTACGTGCTCGAGGGCGCGCTCGCCCATCGCGACAGCATGGGCAACGGCTCGACGATCCGTCCGGGCGACGTGCAGCGCATGAGTGCGGGCACCGGCGTGCAGCACAGCGAGTTCAACGCGTCGCGCGACGAACCCGCGCATCTGCTGCAGATCTGGATCATTCCGCGCCGCGCGGGCGATCAGCCCGGCTACGAGGAAAAGCGCTTCGACGCCGACAGCAAGCGCGGCCGCCTGCGCGTGATCGCGTCGCCCGACGGCCGCGACGGCTCGGTGACGATCCATGCGGACGCGTCGATCTACGCGGGACTGTTCGACGGCGCCGAACACGCGACCTTCGCAATACCGGCGGGGCGTCTCGCCTATCTGCACGTCGCGCGCGGCACGCTGAGCGTGAACGGCACGGTGCTCGAAGCGGGCGATGCCGCGAAGCTCAGCGACGTCGACACGGTGACGCTCGAAAAGGGCGCCGACGCGGAAGTGCTGCTGTTCGATCTCGGCCAGTTGAACGGCTGATCCGAACGGTTGGTTCGCGCGGCCCGCGGACCGCGGACCGAGCCGCGAGCAGCGCCAAACGACAACGCCACGGAAAACCTCTTCCGTGGCGTTTTTCTATTTGCGAGGCACCCTCCCTGCCACGCCTCGCGGATGCAGCGCGCCGCTTACTGATTAGCGGCCGGCGCCGACGCCGCGCCTTGGTGATGCTCCCAACGCTCGCGCATCTTCTCGTGACGCTGTTCCATCCGCGCGAAGCGCTGCTTGATCGCCGTGCTGACAGTGGTCTTCTGCTGGTCGTTCAGGCCGTTATAGAACTTGAGCCATGCGTCGGTGGTTTGCTGACGCAGTTGGGCGTCCTTCTGCTCGATCTGCTGATGCGTCGCGGCCATCGCGTTCAGATCGAGGATCGGCTGCTGCTGCGCGGCCTTTAACTGGTCGTGAGCCTGCTCGTGGTTCGCGCGCATCGCTTCATGGTTCTGCTTCATCGTATCGAGCGCGCTTTGCCACAGCTTTTCCTGATCCGCGTTCAGCTTCAGCTGATCGTGGAGTTGGGTCAGTTCCTTCATGAAGTGGCCGTGCCAGCCGCCAGGGCCGCCGTGCGCCTGCTCGGCAGGTTGAGCGGCGTAAGCGGCGCCGACGCCGATGGCGAGAGCGGTGGCAGCAACGGCGAGAACGCGCGACATCTTTTTGGTGGACATATGAGGCTCCTTGTAATGGAATAGCCGACGATGCAACCGGTCTTTGGACTGCCTGCACTCGGTAAGGCACAGCGTAGAGAACCGCGTGCGCCGCTGTGTTACGCGCCAGGACGCCGCCATTACCAGCAATTACGCGCGGCTTTCACCGTAACACCCGGTAACCCTTCAGACCGTTTGGAAAACGAAATCCCTTTCTGCCGCGCGTTAAACTTCATTTCATGGCTACTCAAATCCTGGTCGTCGACGACGACGTCGAACTGCGCGATCTGCTGCGCGACTATCTGGCCCGTCAGGGCATCGAAGTTTCGGTGCTGCACGACGCGGGCTCACTCGAACGGCGCCTCGAGCGCGAGCGCCCCGACCTCATCGTGCTGGACCTGATGATGCCCGGCGTCGACGGCCTCACCGCGCTGCGCAAGCTGCGCGCATCGGGCGACGATATCCCTGTCATCATGCTGACCGCGCGCGCCGACGACGTCGACCGTATCGTCGGCCTCGAACTCGGCGCGGACGACTACCTCGGCAAGCCGTTCAATCCGCGCGAACTGCTCGCGCGCGTGCAGGCGGTGCTGCGGCGGCGCCGCACGCTGCCGTCGGCGGCCGCGCCCGAACAGCGCGAGCCGTTCAGCTTCGGCCGCTTCACGCTGGATTTCCAGTCACGCACGCTGCATCTCGAAGACAAGCCGCTCACGCTGTCGGGCAGCGAGTTCGCTCTGCTGAAGATCTTCGTCAATCACCCCATGCGCACGCTCACGCGCGAGCGCCTGCTGGAACTGCTGCACGGTCCCGAGTACGACGGTACCGACCGCGGCATCGACGTGCAGGTGTGGCGCCTGCGTCGCATTCTCGAAACCGATCCATCCACACCGCGCTTCATCCAGACTGTGCGCGGCCGCGGTTACGTGTTCGTGCCGGACGGCGAGCAGCATGCGTCGGCCCATTGATTCGCTGTTCGGGCGGCTCGCACTGCTCGTCGTCGCGGTGCTGATGTTGTCGCATTTCGCGTGGTACGCGCTGATGCGGCTCGAACGTTCGCAACTGCAAACGCGCTACGCGGTCGAGGAAGCGACCTTCCTCGTCGACGCGGTGCGTCAGCACGTCGCCCGCACACCGGATCAACCATTGCCGTCGCGCGTGAAGCTGGTCGACCCGGCCAGCCCGGATGTCCCGGCAGCCAGCGCGAACATGCCGCCGCCGCTCGAGCGTTTCGTCGAGGACGTGCGCGACCGCATGCCGGCCGACACCCAGGTGCGCATCAGTCCGCCCGGCGGACCGCCCACGCTATGGGTGCGCGCCGCGACTGATCGAAACTGGATCGTCGTGCCGGTTCAACCGCTGCGCATGCCGCGCTCGCTCGACCGCACGGTGTCGTGGCTCGTCATTATTTTCTCGTTCGCGGTGATGGCGGCGCTGTTCGCCGCCTGGGCTCTCCAGCGGCCACTGCGCTTGCTCGCGCAGGCGGTCGCGCGCTTCGGCCGCGGGCTGCCGGTGCCGCCGGTGCCGGAACGCGGGCCGCGCGAGTTGCGGCAACTCACGCATGGCTTCAATCAGATGGTGCAGGAAGTCGCGCGCACCGAGAACGATCGCGCGGTGATGCTGGCCGGTGTCGCGCATGACCTGAAGACGCCGCTCGCGCGTCTGCGGCTGCGCGCCGAAATGATGGACGACGCGAAGACGCGCGACGGGGTCGTGCGCGACGTCGATTCGATGACGCATATCGTCGAGCAGTTCCTGCTGTTCGCGCACGACGGAGCGGACCGCAGCGAACCCGTGGAAGTCGATGCACAGTGCGAGCGTGTCGTGCGCAGTTATCGGGCGGTGGCCAGCGGCGCGCCGATCGTACACACGGAGCTGAACGCCGGGCCGTCGTTTCAGCTGCCTGCCGCCACGCTCGACCGGATCCTGTCGAACCTGATCGACAACGCGCATGCGTATGGCGCGCCGCCGGTGGTCGTCGCGACTGCGCGCACACCGCAGGGCTTTACGCTATCCGTTAGCGACAACGGCAAGGGCATCGCCGCCCAGGATCTGATCAGCGCGAGCCGGCCGTTCGTGCGGCTCGATCCGGCGCGCGGCGGCAACGGCCACAGCGGGCTGGGCCTTGCGATCGTCGAGCGGCTGGTGCGACGCGCGGGCGGTGAGTGGGAAATCGGCAATCACGACGGCCGCGGATTGCGGGTGTTGATGAGCTTTCCGTTCGAAGTGCTGCCGCGGGTCGCGACGGCCTCGGAAAATGCGTGGTAGGAGCGCGGTATTGGAGTCGCGATGCGCGCGCGGGGCGTCGGCATCGCGAGCGGCGAGAGGTCAGTCCGAAAACAGCGTATTCAACGCATTCGCCGTTTCGCTATCGACGGTATTCCACGTCACCGATTCCGCCTCGAAAATATAGTGCGTCGTATATTTGCCGAGCCGCGCGAGTATTTCCTCCTGAATCAATTCCGGCGCGACCTCCAGTTTCAGATACCACGCGGTCGACGACAGACGCGTCTGGAACGCGCCGTATTCGGCGAGCAGATGGTCGAATGCCTCAGCGTCCTGATCGCGACAGACGATCACCAGATTTCCCTTCATGCGAATCTCCCGTTAGTGCGGTAGTGACACTCCGATATCAGGATTGATGATACCTGCTTCGTTGCGGGAAGCTCGGCGTCGTTTTAGCGCGGGCAGGGTGTTGGCGTGGGTCGGCTAAGCGGAGAGGGCGATACCGTCGCGCTGAGTACTCCGGCTAGCGTCGGGCATTCACCATGCGTTCACCGCCGTGCGCGCAGGCGGTGCGGTATCGTCGGGCGGCAGCGCTTCGGTGCGGTCGCGCCCGCCGGTTTTCGCCGCGTACAGCGCGGTATCGGCTCGGCTCATCAGGCGCTCGGGCAGATCGTCGGGCGACAGCTCGGTGATGCCGATGCTCACGCTCAGCCCCGCCGCGGCCGGCAGCTTCGGCGAGGGTATCGCTTTCAGCCGCAGCCGCAGACGCTCGACCACCTCGCGCCCGCCTGCCAGATCGGTGGCCGGCAGCAGCAGGCCGAACTCTTCGCCGCCGAGCCGGCCGATCGCGTCGGAGTTGCGCAGCTCGGCGCGACACGTATCGACGAAATGTTCGAGCGCGCGGTCGCCGGCGGCGTGGCCGAAGCGGTCGTTGATCTGCTTGAAGTGGTCGAGATCGGCGATCGCCATGCACAGCGGCTCGCGGCCCGCGTGCGCGCGATCGATCTCGTGGCGCAGCAGGTCGAGGAAATAGCGCCGCGACAGCGCGCCGGTCAACGCATCGTGCCGCGCCTCGGCCGACAGCAGCGTATTGGCCGACTGCAACTGCTCGGCGAGATCGCGGGTCGCGCGATGGTGGCGCCGCTCGCGCACGTAGGACACGGTGATCACCCACGCGAGCGCTACGGTGCCGGACAGCGTCAGGAACACCAGCAGATGGTCGCGCTTGTGGTTGCGCAGCAGTTCCGGCCACGCGGCGAGCGGATCGACCAGATGCGCGGAGAGTCCGGAGTTCAGACCACCGCGGTTCTGATAGAGCGCCGGGGCCGGCTGCTCGATCATGCCGAACAGCTGCGCGGCGACCGACGCCGGCACCCACGGCGCCTGCTCACGCACTTGCGTGTCTTCGCGGATCAGCATGTCGGGGAAGGTCTCGCGGCGGTAGATGATGCGCCGCTCGGCTGGGCTCATCTGCGTGACGCGCGAGTTCGGCAATGCGTGGCCTTCGAGCGCGCTGTTGTGCGCCATGATGATGACGCCGTTCTCGTCGGAGACGAAGGTGCCCGCGTGCGCGACCCAGTGGCGCAATCGCGCGATGCCGACCTTGGCGACCACCGCGCCGACCAGCAGCCCCTTCGAGTACACCGGCGCGGCAATGAAGATGCCTGGCTCGCCGCTCGCGCGACCGACGCCGTAGGCTTCAGCGAACGCGCCGAGCAGTGCGCTCGTCAGATAGCCGCGCGCGCGCATATCCATGCCGACGAACGATTGCTGCGCGCCCTCGGGGTTTGACATCGTGCTGCTGGAGGCGACGCAGATGCCGTTCGCGTTGACGATCCAGACCTGGTCGAGCCCGGAGAAGCCTTGCGCTTCATGCAGGAACCTGCTGACCGCGGCCATCTGCGGGTCCTTCAGCAACGCGGCCCGCAAGGCGGGTTCCGCCGCCTCGCCGTTCACGGCATAATTCTGCGATTGCACGAGGGCACGCTGGACCACGTCCATTTCGGCCATGGTTGCGGGGATGGCGCGGGACATCGCGAGGTCGCTGGCAATCACTTCAGCCATGTTGTCGACGATCGAGGTGGACATTTGCCGCTGCGTGTGCAACGCCGCGTCCAGCTCTTGCTGTACCATCCGGTCCGCGACCATGCCAGCCACGAACCAGCAGACGAGGACGATCAGCACGAAGCTGACCGGCCCGGCTACCTGGCGCAAGGTTGTCCTGTTCATCGACCCTCTGATCCGTCTGGCTGTGACATGCAACTTGCTTGTTGGTGGGCAGCGCGCTCTCAACGCTGTGTCGTTATCTGCGTCAGCTGCGGTTTCGCCGCGGTTTCGCTCCGTCACGAGCGACGCGCGCTGCGCCGTCGCCATGCCCGGAATGAATCGCTGATAAACAGGTACTTCGTTTCCCGATTTTAACCGTCGCGAAGCACGTTGCCACCGTTATTGCTGGGATGCTGTCTGCATATGCCGCGCCGATCAGATTCTTAACGGCAGCCGCGCGGCATTCTTGATAGCTGTGCGGGCAGATGGAGCGAATGAGCGGCGGCGGCCGCGGCGACGCGCCGATGTGGCTTGCGCGCCACGCCGCGAGACAGCCTCGCGACGTGTCACGCCGAAGTACGCGCGAGCAGAGTACAGTGCGGCGCGGCGACGCGCGCCGGGGCTTGCTGAAGCCTTACGCCGCGCGTGCGACGCCGTCTCGCGATTTGCGGCGAAAGGTTGTGCCTGAAACATAGGATGGTGTAGTGTCGTGCCGTCCAAAACGAGGAAAGCCCGCCAGCCCTCGGGCGGCGCACGCGGCGACAGGAGTTCGGCGTGATGGTTGTGGTCGTGGGCGACGCGTCCACGTAACTGCCCATTGCCGGCCCATGTGTCTCCAACGCTAACGATTTACCACGCACGCGCGTTTTGCCATGCCTGATTTCCGCTTTCCGGACCGACCCATAGACCGCCGCGGAGCCGCGGCCTCCTTCGAGCGTTCGAATGCCTGTTTCAAGAGGGAGGGCATCTGATGGATTTCAGCTTCAACCTGAAGCGCACCGCCAATGCGTCGGCATGGCGGGTGTTGCCCAACCGCTGGGACTTCGTCGCGTTCCCGCTGATCATCTGCCTGATCGCGATGGCGTCGATCGGCTTTCACGAGACGCTCGCGCCGATGTCGACGCTAAAGACCCAGGCGATCTCGCTCGATCCGGCCAACCT
>NZ_JBFRCK010000047.1:0-33413 GCF_040965775.1 Paraburkholderia sp. BR10954 | reverse complement strand
TCAGCGTCAGATACGGCGCCGCGAAACTCCATTCCTCATCCGACACATCTGTCGGATACCCTTTGCGGTCGGTTCTTTTCATCCCGCCAGGATACCAGGTCTCAATCGAAGTTCCTAACACG
The DNA here is from genome assembly GCF_040965775.1 of Paraburkholderia sp. BR10954. Lineage (NCBI taxonomy): Bacteria > Pseudomonadati > Pseudomonadota > Betaproteobacteria > Burkholderiales > Burkholderiaceae > Paraburkholderia > Paraburkholderia sp. BR10954. Next base: position 33,291 of record NZ_JBFRCK010000047.1, on the reverse strand, counting down.
CTCTAACGCCGCAATTGAAGGTTGTGCGCCGCCGCGGACTTGCTGCTCCTGAAATCCCTCAAGCGTCTTGATTTGGTGGATGACAAGTGAGAGTCGCTCAAATTCACGCTCGATTTCGGCACGCAGAGCGGGGAGCAACTGCTGAGCGTGCTCGGCCCACCAGCGGGCCCAGTTACGACCGCCTACGCGCTCTACGCGCAGGTTATGCAGTACCAGAAGCGATCGGATCCGGTTGATGTGAGCGGTGCGCTCGTGTCGTAGGCGCTCGAGTTCACGATGCACGCGTCGTTCATCTTCCTGCTGTGCGCTTGGGACTCGCGCGACTGCCCAGACCCGACGTTCGCCAGCGTAGTAGCGCATCAGCATGGAAAGCAGCTTGTCGGCGTCAAGGCGGTCGGTCTTCGCACGTCGGGAGCGTCGGTTTACCTCGATACTTGCCGAATCGACGACGAGATTGACAATCCCTTGTGCGCTTAGCCAACGGTGCAACCAGAAGCCGTCGCGGCCCGCCTCATAGCAGCTCAGCACCAAGGTGTCAGGGTGCAGATGACAGCGAGCTCTGGCTTTCGCGATAGCGGACAGGACGGAAGCGGTGTCGCCGGCCGCTACCGCGCAACGGCTGGGAGCACGTACGCCATCACCGAGTGACAGCTTCCAGTTCTTTTCGCCCAATTCAAAGGCGACAAACAGCCTGCAGGTGATCTCGGTTTCCTGTGCTTGCAGGGTTCTCTCGGGTGCGTCCATTTGCGTGCTCCTTCCGGGAAACGGTCCAGACAAACCGTTTTACTCCTGGGGGCTTACGCGGGCTGTCCCTCATAGTATCTGAAGGTCGATTCCGTCTGCGTGAAATGCAATGCCATCAGCCGGCTGGTCGCATCGTCGACATACACCAGCAGCGTGCAGGCGGGCGCCCGGTCCTCGAACCAGCGGTGATCGCTGCCGTCGATCTGCACCAGTTCGCCCAGACAGGCACGGCGATTACGCGGCTGGTACACCTTCGGCGGACGATCCCTGCGCGGCACCCACAGTCCCGCGGCAATCATCAGGGTGCGCACCGTTTCCACCGCCAGTTCGATGCCATGACATTCCCTCAGCTTCTCGCGCGCCAGCGTCGGCCCGAAATCCGCATAGCGTTCGCGGACCAGCGCCAGCGCCCGCTGCGCCTTGCCAGCAGGCAGCTGGTGGTTGCCTGCACGCCCACGCTTGCCTGACACCAGCCCGGCCACGCCGGCCGCGTCGTAACGCAACACCAGCCGCTCGACCTGGCGCACGCTCAGTCCCAGCCGCTCGGCGGCCTGACCCGGCTTGAGCCGGGACTCCCTCACGGCCTGAATGACCTTCAGCCGATCGATCTCATGCATCGTCATCGTGATCGTCCCAGTCGCGTTCATCGCCGGCTCCCTGAGCGGATGTCCGGCAGCCAAACTACCCAGAACACGACATTTCTATTTAGCGAGGCAGAACTGCGCGAGCCGAAAGATCAGCTTGCGTGACAAGCGGGAAAGCAATTGAAAGGCGGGGCGAATTGCACGGAAGATCCGTGGTGATTCGCCCTCATTTCGTTGGCAAGCGCCAACGGCTTACTCATTTGAATCCTGCTGCGACGGTGCGACAGGATCCGATGCGGTCCGCTCACTGCGGCCGCGCATGAAGGCCTGCGGGCTGCTGCCCAATTCAAGCCGGAATGCGTAGATGAAAGCGGACGTCGAGCTGTAGCCGAGTTCCAGCGCGGTTCGGGTGACATCCATGCCTCCGCCCAGCAGTTCGATCGCCCGAAAGAGCCGCAGCCTGCGGCGCCATGAACGCAGACTCATCCCCGTTTCCGCAACGAAGCGCCGCGCCAGCGTGCGCGCGGACATGCCCAGGCGTTGCGCCCACTCATCGGATCCGCGCGCATCCGCCGGATCCGCGTGCAGCGTCTCGCATAGCTGCGCGAGCGTGTCATCGCGTGGCCAGGGTAGGGCCGTCGGAAGTGGTCGCGCCCGACGCAACTGGTCGAGAATCAGTTGCGTGATTCGCCCGACATAACCGTCATCGTCTGGCTGTCCAGCTATCGCGGTGGCTTCGACTATGAGCGCCCTCAGCAGCGGCGATACGGCGAACACCATGGGACTCGCGCCCGCCAGAGTGCTGCCAGTTTCGTCGGCAATCCTGAGGCTGCGAAATTCCGAACCTAGCAGCGAGCCCACCCTGTGACGAAGACCCGTCGGCAGCCACACTGCCTGCTCGGGCGAAATGACGATCGACCCGCCTTCCGATATCACGGTCAGCGCGCCCGAGATCGCATACACCATCTGATGCCACTGGTGCGAGTGCTCCGGGAAAAAACGCTGGGCGGGAATGAATTGCGCGCGCACCGTCAACGGGTTCGGCGGCGCCGCGTCAGCGGGCGCTTCAATCGTTTCCCACATCACATGTCATCCGGTTGGCAGTTATTCGACATATTTTGACCACTCGTCGAAAGACTGTCATCCCAAAAATTGTTTTAATGAAGGTTCCCCCGCATTGGGTTCCCGCGCGCGATGAAGAATGCGCTGCGCACCACGGCCCAGGAAACTTGGAGTATTGCGCCTTATGGCTCGCCACGACCGATACGATCTGCCACTTTCGACCGACTCCGACCTTGCAGCGGAGCGATATCGAACGGGTATCGATCTGCTGCTGTCGCTATGGCCCGGTGCCAGCGAAGCATTGGACGCGGCGATCGCAGCGGACCCGGACTTTGCGCTGGCGCACGCGGCGCGCGCCCGGCTGCACGCGATCAGCGCACAACCGTCGCAAGCGCGCGAGAAGATCGCGACAGCGCAGGCTCTCGTTGCGCATCGCGGCACCGAGCGTGAGCGCAGTCATGTCGAGGTGCTAGGGCTCGCGATAGAAGGGCAGGAGCCGAAAGCGCTTGCCGGTGCATTGGCGCATACCGACAGATGGCCGCGCGACGTTGTGATTCTCTCGATGCCGCTCGGCGCGTTTGGGCTTTACGCGTTCTCTGGCATGGCCGACCACGATCAGGCGCGAGTCGATCTGTGCGAGCGACACGCACGCCATTTCGATTCCGACGACTGGTGGTTCCTCACTTATCGCGGCTGGGCGCATGGCGAGAATGGCGATGTCGGACTTGGTCGTACGCTCACGCAGCGCGCACTCGAATTGCGTCGTCATAACGTGAATGCGGCACATGCCGTCGCTCACGTTCTTTACGAGTCGGGCGCGAACGACGAGGCCCAGCATTTGATTGCCGGCTGGCTGCCGGCGTATCCGAAGGCTGGCGTGTTGCACGGTCACATTGCGTGGCACGGGGCGCTCATCGCGCTGGAACGCGGAGACACTGACGGCGCGATCGCGATCTACAGCGATCATGTTGCGCCGTCGGCGTCGAAGGGCACGCCCATCAACATCGTCAGCGACACGTCGTCGTTTCTGTGGCGCATGCAGGCATACGGCCATGCTGTTCCTGAAGGAATGTGGAATGACGCGGCGCGCTACGCATCGGGCTACTTCAGGGACGCGGGCTTCCCTTTCGCGGATTTCCACATGGCGCTTGTCGGCGCCGCGACGGGAGACACGCTAGCGGTCGAGCAGCGGGTCAACGCGCTCACCAGGCTGCTCGATGAAGGCCGGCTGCCTGCCGGTTCCGTAGTCCCGGACATTTGCCGCGCTTCGCTCGCGTTCGCAGACGGGCAGTACGCGCTCGCCGCGCGCATTCTCGAACCCGTCTCGCGGGATGTCGTGCGCATCGGCGGAAGCGGCGCTCAGCGCGAGATCGTCGAAGACACATTGCTTGTCGCCCTGATGCGAAGCGGCGAATTGAAGAAAGCCCACGCGCTGCTCGACAGGCGGCTGCACCGCCGCCAGTCGCCTCGCGACACCCGATGGCTGAACGAACTGCTGGCTGCGCAAACAGCGAGCGATTCGTCGAACGGCTGATGGTGGCGGCTCGGGAAAGCGAAATGGAGTCGGGCATCACGATGAAAGCGACGGGACCGCGCAGACTGCTGGTCGATAGCATTGGCCCCGTCGCGGCAATCTCGCTCGCGCAACTGTTCGGCACGGCGTTGTGGTTCAGCGCGAACGGCACCGCCGCCGACCTGATGAAGCTATGGCACGCAAGCGCAGCCGATATCGGCTGGCTGACGAATGCGGTCCAGCTTGGATTCATTCTCGGCACGCTCATCATCGCGTTGAGCGGCGCGGCGGATCGCTTCCGCGCGAGCAGCATCTTCGTGTGCAGCGCGCTTGCTGGTGCGATTCTCAATCTCTGTTTCGCGTGGTTCTCGACGGGACTCGTGAGCGGCGGCGTGTACCGGTTCGGCGTGGGCGTCTGTCTTGCGGGAATTTATCCGATGGGGATGAAGCTGATCGTCGGCTGGGCGCTGGACCGCACGGGTCAGGCCCTGGCGCAGCTCGTCGCGATGCTCGTGCTGGGCACGGCGCTGCCACACGCAATGCGAGTCATGGGCACAGGCTTTCCGTGGCAGCTCATCATCTCCGCGTCATCGGTGCTGGCCGTGGGCGGTGCGATCGTTATCGGGGTATTGGGAGAAGGGCCGCACTCGGAGATCAGGGTGCGCGCATTCGACGGCGGCGTTGCAGCGGGAGCATCTCAATCCTCCGTGATCGACGCGTTCCGCATCCCGTCATTTCGGGCGGCAACGTTCGGTTATTTCGGTCACATGTGGGAGTTGTACACCTTCTGGACTGCCGTGCCGCTGCTCGTCTCCCATTCATCTCTCGTAACGCGTTTTCCCGGTATCGGCGTGCCAGCGATGTCGTTCGCGATCATCGGTATGGGTGCGGTCGGTTCGCTGGTGGGCGGTGTGCTGTCGCGACACATCGGGAGCGCGAAGGTGGCGACAGGCGCACTCGCGATATCGGGCTTTTGCTCTCTGACCTTTGAGCTCGGTTGGCGCTTCCTGTCTCCTGAATGGCTGGCAGCGCTCATGGCGATATGGGGGGCAACCGTCGTCGCCGATTCGCCACAGTTCTCCGCGCTGGCTGCGAGGGCTTGTCCGCCTGATCTCGTCGGAAGCGCACTCGCCATCCTGAACTCGATCGGTTTCGCCGTGACGGTGGTTTCGATTGCGATCACGACGTCGCTCTTCGAACGCGTCGGCCTGGACGCGACCTGGCTGCTGGTGCCAGGCCCCATGCTCGGATTGGCCGCATTCGCTGCGATGTCGCGGCCCACCCGCGCATCGGTGAGAACCTTCGGGACGCACCGCAGCTGAAGGAGCAAGACATGCTAGACCTCCAGTATCTGTCGATCGTCATGGAAGTCGACCGTCTCGGCAGTGTGACGGCCGCCGCCGAACGCCTGAATGTCACGCAGTCCGCTGCTGTCCCACATGGTCCGGAAGTTCGAGGAGCGACACGGCGTCAAGTTGTGGACGAAGAACGGCCGCGGATTGCGTTTCACGCACGCTGGCGAATATCTGCTGGGTCTCGCGGAACGCGTGATCCCCCAGATGGAACACGCCGAACGCACGCTGACCAATTTCGCCGAAGGTCGCCGCGGAGCGTTGCGCGTGGGTATGGAATGTCATCCGTGCCAGAAATGGTTGACGCGCCTGACGCCTCAATACCTAACCGCGTGGCCTGACGTCGATTTCGACGTTCGCACGGCCTTTCGCTTCGATGGCGTCGCTGCGCTGCTCGGCTACGAGATCGACATGCTGATCACGCCCGACCCCATCGACGTGCCTGACATCGTGTTCGCACCTGTTATCGACTATGAACTGATGCTCATCGTGCAGGACGAGCATCCGCTCGCCGCGCGCGAGTTTGCGCTGCCGCAGGATCTGATGAACGAGGAACTCATCACCGTTCCCGTCAGCAAGGAGCGTCTGGATATCTTCACGCGGTTTCTCGTGCCCGCGCATTGCAAGCCGAAGTATCACCGGACGGCGGAGCAGACGGAACTGATGCTGCAACTCGTCGCGGCTGGACGCGGCGTCGCGGTGTTGCCGGACTGGCTCGTAGCAGAAGAGGGCGAAGGGTTGCCTGTACGGGCCATTCGTCTGGGCGAGCCGGGTATCAGCAAATGCATCAACGTAGGTGTGCGGAACGGAGAAGAGGAAATCGCTTACATCGCGGGGTTTCTCGACCTTGCGCGAGAGCTCGGCGCGACGAGTAGTCGTCACGCTTAAAGCGAAGTACGTTGAGTCTTTGGAACCTCGCGGTTCGATCCGATGCACATACTTCTTTACTCAAGCTGCTTGTTGCGGTGTGGGTAACTCGAAGACGTTGTACAGGCCCCTACCACTCAGCCATGGGGAGATCGCTCGCTGCTGTTCGGGATCCGGACGGCAATCTGGTTGACTTCTTCACGGCGGTCAGCGCGGAGGCACTCGCAAGTACATGAAGGAGTGGGATGCGGCAGCGGGTTCCGCTGCCGCATCCCACTCGGTGTCCGACCGCTGTTCTCCCCCTTCCCCCAAACAGCGCAGTGCGCCTCCGGCCGCGCAAGTGAATCCCTACTCGCCTCTCCTGCAGACGCGGTGATCGTCATTACCAGGTTCATCTTGAGCCTGCCGAGCGAGTTTCCTGACTCGATGGGAAGGAATCGATGAGCTTGAGGTCGGCCGCGCGGTCTGGAGGAGCTCCTTTTTGTTGACGAAACCGCTATGCGGCATGAAATATCGACTAGGGCAATTTCCTGGTTGACAGCTCCATTTATGATTTTCTAGGATGCATACATCACTGCACACATAGAGACACGCAATGGTGTGTGGCACACGTGTTCCGTCCTCGAAAATACCCTTAAAGGAGAGGTCACCATGGTTCGGCTGTCCTGTTTTGTCCGTCAAACGTTCCTGTCGTTCGTAGCGGTGGGTTGCGTCGTTGCAAGCGCGCCGTCGCACGCCGACGGAACCGCCGGCTGGGAAAGTGTGAAGAAGGCTGGCGTCCTACGTTGCGGCGCCGCGGTTGCGCCGCCGTACGTCATGCGCGACCCGAAGACCGGCGAATACAGCGGCTTCTTCTCGGAGCTATGTCGCAACTTCGGGCAAAACGTGCTCAAAGTGAAAGTCGAGTTCGTCGATACCACGTGGGACAACATCGTCGCGGGTCTGCAATCGAACAATGGGATCTTTCGATGGCGCTCAACGACACGCCTGAGCGGGAGAAAGCGATCTCGTTTTCCGCGCCCGCAACGGACTACAACGTTTCGTTCGTCTACAACAGGAACAACCCGAAGATCGCGAAGGGCGCCCATTCCATCGCCGAAATCGACAAGCCGGGTGTGACGGTCGCGGTGATGTCGGGTTCCGCGCAGGACAAGGCGATCACGGCCGTCTTCAAACAGGTGCAAATCATGCGCTTGCCGGGTAACGACGAAACCCGCCTCGCACTGATGTCCAAACGTGCCGACCTTCTCGCCGACGCCAACATCACGAACATGCTGCTGACGGAGGCGCATCCCGACTGGGCCGTCGCCATTCAACCGAATCCGCCGCTCGCGCAGCAGGAAGTCGCTTTCGGTATCAGGAAAGACACGCCAGCTGCCGACATCGCGGTACTTAACAAGTACGTGAGCGAGCAGGTCAGCTCCGGCGCGGTCAATCGCCTCATCAAGACCTCCGTTCAATCCATGCTCGCTTCGAACAAGTGATGCTTGCTGCCATGTCGCGAGTGAGCGCGTTCGTTCGCTCGCGGCTGGCATCGCGATTTGCGTTTATGTGGCCGGTACCAGCCGCAACGACATCGGCACATCCACGGTCGCGGGGTTCGACTCACCTTCGCGCGCGTAAGGCGCGTCCCGCTGGAGAGACTTCATGCTGTCATCGCAAACCATGGTTGCCCAATCTCACACGCCACCGGCTGTGGTGGACTTCACGCCGTCCACGATGGGCGATTTCGTGCAATTCGAGGATGTGTACAAGTCCTACGGCGAGAACCTGGTGGTCATGGACCACATGAATCTCGACATGCGCGCCGACGACCGCCTCGTGATCATCGGCCCGAGCGGAAGCGGCAAGAGTTCGCTGCTGCGCGTGATGATGGGACTGGAAGGCATTCAGGGTGGACGGATCGGCTTCCAGGGCAAGCCGTACATCTCCAGTGCGGACTCGGGCCGCTCGAAGCGCATCGACGCCCGGCTGCAGAAGCAGATCGGGATGGTGTTCCAGCACTACACGCTGTTTCCGCATCTGTCCGTGCTGGGCAATCTCGTCCTCGCGCCGATGAAGGTCGGCGGCCTGTCCAAAGCGCAGGCCACCGAGCGCGCCCGCATGTATCTCGCGCGGCTGGGTCTGGAGAGCAAGCTGCATGCGTATCCGAGCCAGCTTTCGGGCGGTCAGAAGCAGCGCGTAGCGATCGCGCGTGCGCTGATGCTCGAGCCGAAGCTGATGCTATTCGACGAAGTGACGTCAGCACTCGACCCGGAAATGGTCGTCGAAGTGCAGAACGTGATGCTGCAACTCGCCGAACAGAAGATGGCGATGATCATCGTGACGCACGACATGCATTTCGCCCGCGATATCGCTACGCGTGTGGTGTTTTGCGCGAGCGGAAAAATCGTGGAGCAGGGCGCGCCCGCCGACATGTTCAAGTGTCCAAAGGAAGCACGCACCCGCGATTTTCTCGGGAAAGTGCTGCATCTCGACTGAGGCCCGCGATGAACTACCACTTCGATTTCGGTTTTCTGGCGGGAAGCGCGGGCGCCTTGCTCGCCGGTCTCAAGGTCACGCTCGAACTGGCCATCGCCTCCAACGTGATGGGGCTCGTGCTGGGCTTCTTCCTGTGTCTGCTCGCGATGAGCCGGTGGACCGCTGTTCGCTGGCCCGCTCAACTCTTTATCGAGTTCTTTCGATGCACGCCGGCGCTGCTGCAGATTGTCTGGTTCTTCTACTGCATTCCGATGATGGTCGACGTTTTCATCGACCCGATCATGATGGGCGTGATGGCGCTCGGCCTGAACCTGACGGCTTTCAACGCCGAGGCCTATCGGGCCGGTGTGCAGGCAGTCCCGAAAGAGCATCTCGATGCCTGCATCGCGCTCGGACTAAAGTCCTGGCAGCGCACCTTTTATGTGGTGCTGCCGCAGGCGCTGCGCAGTGCGATGCCCGTGCTGATGACCAATGGCATCGGCAGCCTGCAACAGAGCGCGCTGTTGGCCATCGTGGCCGTCGCGGATCTGATGTATGTCGGCAAGAGTCTCGCGACGGAAGCATATCGTCCGCTCGAAACCTACACGCTGGTCGCACTCATTTACTTCGCGCTCTCGCTGCCGATAGCAAGGCTGGTGCATGTGATCGAGCGTCGTCAGGACCTCGCCGTCCGCCGTTGAGGAGAAGACCATGCACCTCGAATTTTCCGCCGTGCTGCCGTACTGGCTGGTATTGCTCAAAGGTCTCGCTCTCACGGTTGCATTCACGAGCAGTTGCGCGGTGATCGGAAGCCTCGCGGGGTTCGTTCTGAGCCTGTTGAGAATGTCGCCTTCGCGATGGATGAAAGCCGCGACGTCGCTGTACGTGGAGTTCTTTCGCGGCACGCCTTTGCTGATCCAGCTTTTCTGGGTGTATTTCTGCTTCCCCCTGGTTTTTCGCGTGGAGATTCCGCCGTATCTGTCAGTAGTGATTTCGCTGACGCTGTACATGGCGGCTATCACCAGCGAAACATTCCGTGGCGCGCTGAAGTCGATTTCGGCCGAGCAGCATGACGCCTGCATCGCGTTGAGTCTGTCGGCGCACGCAAAGATTCTCTACGTGATCTTTCCACAGGCGCTGCTGCGCGCGATTCCGCCGCTGCTGTCGAACATCGTGAGCCTGTTCAAGGAGCGCGCGTTGATTTCGTCCGTCGGTGTCGCCGACCTGATGTTCGTCGGCCAGAGCATTTCGACCAGCACCGCGCGGCCGGTCGAGTTTCTCACCACCGTCGCGATCATTTACTTCCTTGTCGCATTCCCGCTGACGCGTCTCGTCGGCGTGGTCGAGACACGCCTGCTTTCGCGTTTTGCCTGATAACCCAACCAGTCCATCGTTAAGTGGAGAAACAATCATGCAGATGAAGGGAATCCTGCCCGCACTCGTGACGCCGTTCAACGCCTCGGGCGCCGTCGATCACGACACCCTTGCCAACATCCTCGAATTCCAGCTCAAGGCGGGCGTGACGGGCTTCGTGCCGTTGGGTTCGACGGGCGAATACTATGCACTGACGCACGACGAACGCCGCGCGATCCTGAAGACGGTGCGCGAAGTGGTCGGCGGGCGCGGCACGCTGATCGGCGGCGCGAATGGTTCGAGCACACGCGAAGTGATCGAGCAGACACGTCTGGTGCGCGATGCGGGCTACACGAACGTGCTCATCGCGCCGCCGTACTACGCGCTGCCGTCGCAGGAAGAACTGGTCGGCCACTACGAGGCGATTCTCGAAGCGGTGCCCGACGTGAACTTGATCCTCTACAACTATCCCGTTCGGACCAACGTCGAAGTGGGCTTCGGCGTGCTCGATGCGTTCAGGGACCATCCGCGCGTGGTGGGCATCAAGGAAAGTAGCGGCAATCTGCTGCGCGCCATCGAGATCGGTGAGAAATACAAGGGCAGCTACCAGCTGTCGTGCGGTTCCGACGACCAGGCGCTCGACTTTTTCCTGTGGGGCGCAACGAGCTGGATTTGCGGTCCCGCAAACTGCTTCGTGAAGCAGGTCGTGGATTTCTATAACAGGTTCGCTGCCGACGATATTCGCGGCGCGCAGAACGTCATGCGCTCGCTGTTCCCGGTCATGGCGACGATGGAAGCAGGCAAGTTCGTGCAGAAAGTGAAGTATGGCTGCGAGCTGGCCGGCTTCAAGGTCGGCGCCGCACGCATGCCGCTGAAGCCGCTAACCGACGAAGAAAAGGCCGACTTCCGCGCTGTTTTCGAAGCGGTGCAGTCCTGACGACCGCGCCGGCGGATCAGGCCGCCGGCTTTTCTCTTTCGGGACAATCGAATGAGCAGACACCGTTTCGTGAGCATCGAAGGGCATACGGAAGGTATGCCCGTGCGCATGTTGATCGAAGGCATGCCGGCCCTCGAAGGGGCGACGATGGCAGCGCGCCGCAGGGCGTTCGTCGAAAGCCACGACTGGATTCGTCGAGCTCTGATGCTCGAACCGCGCGGACATGCACATATGTCCGGCACGCTGCTGTATCCGCCCGTTTCCGCCGACGCGGATATGAGCCTGCTGTTTATCGAAACTTCAGGATGTCTGCCGATGTGCGGCCATGCGTCGATCGGCTCGATCTCGTTCGCGCTCGAAGCGGGACTCGTGCGGCCGAAGTCGCCCGGCACCGTCGTCGTGGACGTGCCTGCGGGCAAGCTTCACGCGCGCTACGAGATGGACGGCGAGCGGGTAGCGTCGGTGCGCTTCACGAATGTGCCGAGCTTTCTGCTGCATCGCGATGTCGAGATCGTGCACCCGCATTTTGGACGACTGACGCTCGATATCGCATATGGCGGAAACTTCTATCCGATCGTCGAAGTCCAGCCCAACTTTCCCGGCTGCGAACACTTCTCACCGGAGCAGCTGCTTATGTGGGGTCGCCAGATGCAACGGGCGGTGAACGAAACGCTCGACGTGGTCCATCCGGACGACCCGGCCATACGCGGCGTCAGACACGCGATGTGGACGGGCGCGCCCGTCTCGGATGACGCCGATGCGCGCGCGGTCGTGATCGCCGGCGACAGTCTGATCGACCGCTCGCCATGCGGCACGGGCACCTCCGCCCGCGTTGCACAGCGCTACGCACGCGGATTGCTCGCGCAAGGTGAAGCTTTCCGGCATCAGAGCCTGATCGGCAGTTGCTTTACGGGGCGCGTGGAAACCACGACGAGACTCGGAAACGGTCTGGACGCGGTGTTCCCGAGCGTCGAAGGACGTGCGTGGATCACCGGGCGGGCAGAACATTATGTCGACGATACCCAGCCCTATGCTCATGGTTTCAGCCTGCAGGAGTACGCGAATTGAACGCCGTTCCTCGCGACACTGTTTCGCGTGACACGCTGCCTGCGAGCCGGGAACCCGCCGTCGTGATCGGCGGTGGCATCGTGGGCGTGTGCTGCGCGCTCTATCTGCAGCGCGCCGGATACGCCGTCACGCTGATCGACCCGGAAGCGCCCGGCAACAGCACGGCGAAGTGGAGTTGCGGCCAGATGGCCGTGAGCGAAGTCATTCCGCTGTCGAAGCCCGGCGTGCTGATGAAAGTGCCCGGCTGGCTGTTCGACCGCAAAGGACCGCTATCGCTTCGTCCCAGCGCGTTGCCGGGCATCGTCCCGTGGTTCGTGCGCTTTCTGATGTGCGCGCGGCACGCGAAGATCGTCGAGATTGCCCAGTCGATGGCGACGCTGACGCACGACGTCTACGCAGACTTCGCGCCGCTGCTCGACGCTTGCGACGACAAGACGCTGATGGGCGAGCGGCCGATCCTCGAAGTATTCGACGATCCCGGCGCGCTCGCACACGAGCAGCCGCATCTGGATCTGCGCGAGTCGCTCGGCTTCAAGTCACAACGGCTGAACGCGAAGGAAATCGGCGATCTGGAACCGGCGTTCGCAGGCAGGTTCTCACACGGGCTGATGTTTCCGGACTGGCGTGCAGTGAGCGACACGATGGGCTTCATCGCGGCGCTCACGGCGAGTTTCATCGCGCAGGGCGGCCGCCGGATTCGCACGGAAGCGGATCGCATCGACGAATCGAATGGCCAGGCGACGGGCGTCACACTGGCCAACGGCGAGCGCATTGCCGCCCGGCATGTGATCGTCGCCGCAGGCACGGGCGCGCGGCGCTTCTTCCGTTCACTGGGGATCGACGTGCCGCTGACGGGTATCGCCGGATATCAGGCCGTCGTCTCCGACCCGGGCGTGGAAATCCGCCACTCGACGATCTATGCGGACGGCGGCTTCTGCTTCACGCCGATGACGCGCGGTCTGCAGATCGGCGGCACGATCGAGTTCGCGGGCCACGGCGCCAAACCGGATTTCAGGCGCGCGGACATCATTCTCGACAAGGCGAAACGCGTGTTGCCGCAGATGCGCACGTCGCATGTCGAATACGGCGTCGGCTATCGCCCGTTCCTGCCGGACACGAAGCCGATCATCGACCGTTCGCGCAGACTGTCGAACGTGTTCATGGCATTCGGTCACGGGCAACTCGGTCTCACGCTCGGCGCAACGACGGGACGACTGATTGCCGATCTCGTCGCGGGACGGCCGACGAAACAGGACCTCGCACCGTTCAGTGCTTACCGCTTCTAGAGATCACCATCACGGAGAACACGATGCGTTGGAACAGGACGTTCACGATGGTCGGATGCCATGCCGAAGGTGAAGTCGGCAACGTCGTAACGGGAGGGCTGATCGACGTGCCGGGCAGCACGATGTTCGAGAAGATGCTGTATCTCGAAGAGCACGCAGACGAGCTGCGCAGGATATGTCTCTTCGAGCCTCGCGGCTCGGTGAATCACAACGTCAATTTCATATTGCCCGCCACGGATCCTCGTGCGCAGATGGGTTATGTGATCGGTGAATCGACAGAGTACGTGGCGATGTCCGGCTCGAACACGATGTGCGTCGCCACTGTGCTGCTCGAAACGGCCATTCTGCCGATGCTCGAGCCCGTCACGGAGCTGGTGCTGGAGGCGCCCGCTGGACTCATTCATGTGAAATGCGAGTGCTTGAATGGCAAAGTGACGCGCGTCGAGTTCACGAACCAGCCTGCTTTTGTCGCGCATCGGGATGCCTATGTCGAGGTACCCGGCGTCGGCAGCATCGCGATTGTTGCATACGGCGGCATGACGTATGCCCTGGTCGACGCGCAGGCGCTCGGCTTCGATATCGCACCCGACGAAGCGCGAGACCTTTGCGGGCTCGGCCAGAAAATCAAGGCGGCCGCGGTCGAGCAGTTGCCTTTCTCGCATCCGCTCAATCCTCTGATCAAGGGCGTCACGAATACGCAGTTCATGGGCCCGTTGCGGCGGGAAAACGGCAAGCTGTTTGCACGCAACACCGTCGTCGTGTCGCCGGGGCGTTGCGACCGTTCACCGTGCGGCACGGGAACGTCGGCACGCCTTGCGGTCTTGTACGCGCGCGGTCTGATCGACGTCGGCGAAACCTTCGTCCATGAATCGATCACGGGATCGCGATTCGAAAGCCGCGTCGCGGCGACAACGAAGGTCGGCGATTACGCGGCCGTGGTGCCCGTCGTGTCCGGTCAGGCGTGGATCACTGCCATTTCGCAGATCGGAGTCGATCCGACGGACTGCTTCCAGACGGGCTTCACCGTGGACGACACATGGCTGGAAGCAGTCGACGACAAGCTCATCAAATCGCGTCAATCAACTTCAAACTGAACATGAAATCCTACGATCGACTTTTCATCGACGGCCGCTGGGTCGCGCCCGTCCACAACGGCAGCTTCGACACGATCGACCCCAGCAGCGAGCAGGTACTCGCCAAAGTGGCCGCTGCGACGGCAGAGGATGTCGACCTCGCCGTGCAGGCGGCGCGCAAGGCGTTCGACGCAGGTCCGTGGCCGCGCATGCGCGGCGCCGAGCGGGCCGCTGTGTTGCGACGGATCGGCAAGGGCATTCGCGACCGTCTGCACGAACTGGCCGAAATGGAAGTGCGCGACAACGGCAAGCCGCTGCCCGAAGCGCTGTGGGATCTCGGCGACGCGGCAGGCTGCTTCGAGTTCTACGCCGGCCTCGCCGAAACACTCGACGACAATGCCGAGCAACCCGTCGCGCTGTCCGACGACCGTTTCACGTCAGTGGTACGCAAGGAGCCGATCGGCGTGGCGGGCGCGATCATTCCGTGGAATTTCCCGATGCTGATGGCGGCGTGGAAGGTCGCGCCGGCGCTGGCGGCGGGATGCACGATGGTCCTGAAGCCTTCCGAGCTGACGCCGCTGACGGCGCTCGAACTCGCCGGGATTGCGGCGGCGGCGGACCTGCCGCCCGGTGTGCTCAACATCGTCACGGGCTTCGGCAAGGACGCGGGCGCGCCGCTCAGCGAACATCCCGGTATCGACAAGCTCGCGTTCACGGGCAGCGTGCCGACGGGCAGCCGGATCATGCAGGCGGCCGCGCGGGACATCAAGAACGTCAGCCTCGAACTCGGCGGCAAGTCGCCGTTCATCGTCTTCGACGACAGCGATCTCGACGCGGCCGTCGAATGGATCATGTTCGGCATTTTCTGGAACCAGGGCGAGGTGTGTTCGGCGACGTCGCGCGTGCTGGTACAGCGTGGCATTTACGCGCGGCTCATTGAGCGGCTCGAAGAGGAAACGCGCAAAATCACCATTGGCAACGGGCTCGATGACGGCGTGCTGCTTGGGCCGATCGTCAGCAAGGGGCAGTACGACAAGGTGCGCGAAGCGGTCGAGCGCGGCAAGCAGGAAGGCGCGCGGCTGGTGACGGGCGGCGGACGGCCCGCGCATCTCGACACGGGCTACTTCATGGAGCCCGTCGTGTTCGCGGACGTGCCCGAAGACAGCTGGATCTGGCGCGAAGAGATTTTCGGACCTGTGATCTGCGTGCGGCCGTTCGATACCGAAGACGAAGCAGTGCGCACCGCGAACGACTCGCGCTTCGGTCTTGCCGCAGCCGTGATGTCACGCGACGACGCGCGCTGCGAACGCGTTGCGCGAGCGCTGCGCGCGGGCATCGTGTGGATCAACTGCTCGCAGCCCACGTTCACGGAAGCGCCCTGGGGCGGCTACAAGCAGAGCGGCATCGGACGAGAACTGGGCGTGTGGGGCTTGAACAATTATCTCGAGACCAAGCAGATCACGCGGTACGGTAGCGACAAGCCGTGGGGCTGGTACATCAAGTAAGTCGAGGCGATCATGCGCTGGAAGAAAACGCTGCAGCTCGTCGACGTGCATTGCGAGGGCGAGATCGGCAAGGTCATTACGGGAGGCGTCGTCGGCATTCCCGGTGCGACCATGCTCGACAAGATGAACTACATCAACGAGGTCGACGACAGCCTGCGCAGACTCGTCGTGCTCGAGCCTCGCGGTTGTTTGCAGATGTCGGTCAATCTGCTGCTGCCGCCGACGCGACCCGAGGCACACGCCGGCTTCATCGTGCTGCAGGCGGACAAGGCGCATCCGATGTCCGGCAGCAACGCGATCTGCGTCGTCACGGCGCTGCTCGAACTCGGCATGGTCGAGATGCAGGAGCCGGAAACGACTGTGGTGCTCGATACGCCGGCGGGTCTGGTGACCGCTCGCGCAACGTGCGCGGATGGACGTTGCGTGAGCGTGTCGCTTGATATGGTGCCCGCGTTCGTCGAACAACTGGACTTCGCTTTCGAGACACCGCAATTCGGAGCCATCAGGGCGGACATCGCCTTTGGCGGGGTCTATTACGCGCTGATCGACGTGGCGCAAATAGGGCTCAGCATCGCGCCCGAAAACGCACGCGCGCTCGCCGAGCTTGGCGTTGAGTTCAAGGGCGTGATCAACCGGCAGATCCGGATCCAGCATCCGCTGTATCCGCAGATCAACGAGGTCGCGTACGTGATGTTCCGCAACCGGCTCAGCGACACGCTGTACCAGACCTGCACGACGCTGCCGCCCGGACGCGTCGACCGGTCGCCGTGCGGGACGGGCAGTTCGGCCAACCTCGCGACGCTCGCGGCGCGCGGCCTGGTGGACATCGGCAGCTGGCTGAAGTCGCGCTCGACGATCGGCGGTGAGTTCGACATCGAACTGCTGGGGAAAACCGAGGTGGGAGGCAGGCCGGCGGTGCTCCCGCGAGTACGCGGCCGCGCGTGGATATATGGCATCCAGCAGATTGGAGTCGATCCCGACGATCCGCTGGCAGCGGGTTTCATGCTCAGCGACACGTGGGGCTCGGGGTTTTCCGAAGGTCTGAGGAGAGATGCGCGCGATGGTAAACTTGACCGCGCCCGTCTTTCCGGGCCCACGACGACTGCGGTGAAACGATGAGCAAAGGTACGAGCGAGACAGAGACACAGGGTCGCCGGCACGGCGGACGGTACATCTACGAAGAGTTGCGAAAGCAGATCCTGACGCTGCAGCTCAAGCCCGGTGCGCCGCTGGACGAAGTGTCGCTGGCCGCGCAGTTCGGCCTGTCGCGTTCACCCGTGCGCGATGCGCTCGCCAGGCTGATCAGCGAGGGTCTCGTGACCATCCTGCCCAACCGGACGACACTCGTCACGCCGTTCGAAATCGAAGAATTCCCGAAGTACATCTCCGCGCTGGACCTGATCCAGCGCGCGGTAACCCGGCTTGCCGCCCAGCACCGCACGGACGCAGACCTTGCACGCATCCAGAAGGCCGACGACGTCTACATGCAGGCGGTCGATAGCGGCGACTTCCAGGCGATGTCGGAAGCAAACAAGGCATTGCACATGGCCATCGCGCATGCCGCGAACAATCCGTACTTCGTCGGTTATTACGAGCGTCTGCTCGGCGAGGGGCAACGGCTGCTGCATCTGCATTTCGACTACACGGTCACGTCACCGACGGTGACGAAACTCGGGCGTGATCACGCGGAATTGATCGACGCGATTGCGCGCAAGGACGCTGAGGCGGCGGAAAGGCTTGCGCACGAGCACACGATGTTGTTCCAGAAACGCTTCCTCGACTACATGCGTCAGAACATGACGGAATCGATGGCGTTGTTGTAACCGGCGGCAGAAGCGCAGGTCCTTGAGGTTGTTTTTCGACAATCCGCGATTGGTATGTCCGAGTACGCTTCAGAGCAGGTAGCGGGGATGCGCCGCTACCCGCAGCGGTACACATAAAGATTCCGATGCTGTGCGCGACATGCGAGTCAACCGTCCTTGGAAGGAAGGAGCGGCACTTGAATCAAACACTTCATGGGCAAAATGTTCTTGTCACAGCGCTTCGGGCGGCATTGGCGCGGCGATCGTCGAGGGGCTAGCCTTGGAGGGCGCGCGCCCGGTTATTCACTACGAACGTGACCGCAAAAAGGCGGAGGCGCTCCTCGAGCGCATTGGCGGCAATGGCTTCATCGTGCAGGGCGACCTGGCTACTTCGGACGGAGCATTCGAACTGTGGCGCGCATCGGTCCAGGCTGCAGATCGCATACACGGCCTCGTCAATAACGCCGGAATACGCACTGAGATTTCCGTGGATTCGGAGCCGGATGAGTGGCGTGCGGTCTGGCAGAAGGAGTTTCAGGTCAACGTGTTCGCAGCGGCAAATCTTTGTCGCGAAGCGATCAGGCACTTCCGACAGAACGGCGGCGGGCGCATCGTCAATATGTCGACCCGCGCGGGTCAACGGGGATATGCGGCCGACGCGATGCCTTATGGCGCGACGAAGGCAGCGCTTGCGAACCTCTCGAAGTCTATCGCGCGTTCATTCGGTGCCGACGGCGCTACAGCCGTGGATCTCGCCCGGATGGGTTTCCACCGAGATAGCAGAGGATTACATCGCAAAGCATGGCAAGTCGTCGGTCGTTGCCGATATTCCAATTGGCGAGATTGCCACTCCGTCGGAAATTGCCGAACTTGTCTGCTTTGTATTGAGACCGTCACAAGCTTCCCTTAACGGGGCGACCCTCGACGTGAACGGTGGTAGTTACATTCGATAGATTGCTTTCCGAGTCGCCCGGCCGTTGGCCGTATGAGCCGCGAGGCGCGCGTGGCCCAGCAACGTAACAGTTTGACATAATTGAAGTATCACAATTATAGAGGAATCCTATATACGTTCTTCCGTTAGAGTGATGATCCACGAGGTTTGCGTCGGCCTTGTGCGCATCTGAGTGCGGTGAGCTCGGCTCGCGATGCTGGCCGTCTTTCCCTACGTCCGGGACAAGGGTGCCGTAGCCTGGGCTCGTCCGCCCACAACCTTTCGCAGCAGCGCGAAAGTTACCCCTCTACGGCAATAAGTGAGTTTCCCGTTCCAGCGAGAAACTCCCTGAGTTGCTCTTCGGCGTGAAGTACCACATGCAGTGGGGCGCGTTGAAAATAGCGGGCGGCGCCGACGTCAAGGAAATATCTCACTTTTGGGTCGGTGTACGGTAAGGGGGGCGAACAAGGTAAGCGTAAATTCCTATCATAAGCGGTGAAGTTATGAAAACTGGTGCGCTTATGTGGATCTCCGTATAAACGGCCTACTGCTTGAAATCCCGTGCGGCAAACGCCTGATCGAACTGCCGGGCGCGCTGCACTTCGTCGCTGTGCAAATAGGTCGACGTCGTGGAGATCGACGAATGGCGCAGATTGTCGCGCACCATGATCAGCTCGGCGCCTCGCGCCAGCGCATGTGACGCGTGCGTGTGACGCATCCAATGTGGGCTAGCGCGGCGCAATTTTTCGGCCGTCCCGGGCCGCTCGTCCTGGATGGCATCGGCCACCAGCACGAAGAATCGCCTCAGCACGCGCCAGAGCCGCGTGCTCTCAATGCCTGCGCCGTCCTCCTCGAGGCTTGAAACAAGCGGCGTCGCCGGGTTCCAGCGCGCGGGCGTGACCGGCAGCCCCCGCTGCAGGAGACTCTGGTCAAGTGCGGTTCGCGCAAGCGGCGGCAACGCGACCTTACCGCGCTTGCCACCCTTGCCGAGCACGTGTAGCCAGTGATCGCCGTGTTCGTCCCGGCGAATGTCGGCGAGCGTCGCGCCGACCAGCTCGCTGGCGCGCAGGCCCGTCGCATAGCCAAAGTCCAGCAGAAACCGCACGCGTTGGGCGGCCGGCACACCCCAGCCATAGGACCATTCGAGGCCGTCGGCAACGGTGCGGATCAGCAGCCACTCGCCCTCGGAGAAACCGCGCGACACGTCCAATCCCGCGCGCGGCGCGTGGCTCTTGACCTTCACGCCGGCAAACGGATTCGCCAGCACGTAGCGCTGCTCGATCAGCCAGCGAAATAGCGCCGACAGGACATTCAGTGCGTACGCCACCGATCGGGGCGACAGCGCGCCGATGAACGGTCGCCATTCAACGCTGTGCCGCGGCCGCGACGGCCCGACCCAACGCTCGTGCGGCGTGGGACGGCGCAGGAATGCCCGGTACGCGATCGCGCCGTCAGTGGTGAGCGACGACAGCGCGCGGCCTCGCTCGATGATCGCCCACAGGATCAGGCGCTCCGCTTCCTTGCGGTAGGCGCGCTGCGTGGTGGCCGATTCATGCATCGACAGCCAGGACTGGATCGCCTCGTAGTCGTTGGATGCATTCAGCAGGCAGGCGGCCCGCGGTGCACGGAATTGCCCGTGCGAACCGTCGACTTCGTGCGGCACGCTCAACTGCTCCCACGGCACGATGTGCCCGGATGGTGCCGCAACGATCAACGCCCGCGCCCGTTCGGTCAGCGCCGGATGGGCGGCAAAAAACGCCTCCACTCGGCGTGCGCCGGCGACACCGAGCCCGGCGATGCCTGTCCACCAGCGGCGCCGGCGCGGAATCCGCACGGTCAACTCGGCAAGCGTGCGGATGCCATGCGCCCGCAGGGCGGCCACCGCGCGCGGTGGCAACCACCGGTCAATCTCGTCGGCAATGTGTGGCATCGGTACTGTCAGGCTGCGCAACGCTTCGATCGCGCGCGCAACGGTGTCGGCCGACGCGCCACCCCTTTCGCCGAATACCTCCGCGAGATCGTCGCGATGGCGGCTTGCCGCATATGCGATCAGGCCGCGTCGGATACGGCCGAGGACGCCGCGCGCGGATGCTCCTGGCGCCTTGCGGTCGCAGAGATAGCGGGCGACGGCTGCTCGGGCGTCGAGCCCGGCGTACCAAGCGCGCAGCGCCGCCAGTTCGGCGTCGTCGGGAAAGGCAAGGAGTTCGGTCTCACGCGTTTTCACGATCGCCGGTTTAGAACAAAATCAGTGATGGACTGATAATGCCTCTGAGTAGACAATTGCCTCCGCCTCACTTAGAGGCAGATACGGCAAGCCCGCGAAAAACAGTGCAGAGGCGCCGAGAAGAGTGATCGCACGCGCCATTTGTCCGCGAAGATCGACGTTTCGAATACGCTTGCCTAACGGCCCGCCACGAAGACTTACCAACAACGCTGGGACGACGCCAAACAACATGCGGAAGAAAGTCACCTCGTTCGCTGGATAGTTCAGTGCGACCGCTTTGCCCAGCGCATCGACGACCGCGAAACAAAACATCGAAACGACTACGAGAGCGATTGCTTGATATTGGGCGGAAGGATTGGAGACTGACAGGTTGGCGCGCATATTGAAGGCAGCATTGAGTTTCTGTGTACCGAGCGCAATTGAAAATCATCTAGCGGACCTCCTCCCGCCGCCCTGCCGGGCGACGAGGTTAAAGTGAGTTTGCCGAAACAGCTTTAACCGGAAGGAGGTCATCATGAACTATAGCGGCATTGACCTGCATTCGAACAATAGCGTGGTGAGCGTGATCGACGAAACGGACCCCGTGGTCGCCGAAAAACGCCTGCCGAACGACCTGGCGAGGATCCTGGCGTTCCTTGCTCCGTGGCGAACCGGGCTGGCCGGCGTCGTGGTCGAATCCACGTTCAACTGGTACTGGCTTGTAGACGGCCTGCAGACGGCCGGCTACGTGGTCCATCTGGCCAACACCACCGCGATCAAGAAATACGACGGGCTCAAGCACAGCGGTGACGAGACCGACGCGCGCTATCTGGCCCACCTGCTGCGCCTGGGCATCCTGCCTACCGGCACCATTCTGCCGGCGAAGCACCGTGAGGTGCGCGACCTGGCCCGCAAACGCATGCAACTGGTGCGCAGCCGCACCAGCCACATTCTCGCCGTTGAGAACATTACGGCGCGTCAGTCCGGTACGCGAATCACGAGCAATCAGGTCAAGCAACTGGACCAGACCACTGTCGACCAGCTGCATCTCCCAGACGACGTGGCGCTCGCGGTCCGAGCGAACGTCGCGGTCATCGCGACGCTCTCCGCACAGATCGCCATCGTGGAAAAGCGTCTTCACGAAAAGGTCGCGCCACGTCCGGACTACACCCTCCTGACCACGGTACCCGGCATTGGCCAGACGCTTGCCACCGTGATCGTGCTGGAAACCGGGACCATCGAACGCTTCGGCAGCGCTGGCAACTTCGCCTCCTATGCGCGGTGCGTGGACAGCCAGCGCATGAGCAACGGCAAGAAAAAAAGCGAGGGCAATACCAGGAATGGAAATCCATACCTGTGCTGGGCATTCATCGAGGCAGCCAACTTCGCGATGCACTTTAGCACCGAAGCCAGGCAGTTCTACGAGCGCAAGAAAGCCAAAACGAATTCAGTGATCGCCCGCAAGGCACTGGCCCACAAGCTCGCCCGTGCGTGCTTCCACATGCTGAAGGAGCGAAAGCCATTTGATGTGACCCGCTGCTTCGCATAAGCGTTACGACGGCGACCGGCAAGCCCTGATCGTTGACTGGCGAAAAGCCACCCAATTGAATGGGATGCCGTGCCGCCGTCCCCGATGTGCAGTAACGCGGATCGCCTGCAACGCGAGCCAGCCCTGGATTGGTGCCGGACGTCCGGCAACCACGACTATTGTGCGAACCCAATGGACGCGTTGCGGCACCAACGTTCTTCTGGGGTGGCAGAGCCACCAGGGCGACAGGCAATCGATGTACGCCGATCGCTTGAACCTGATGGGTGTCTGGCGCGATCCGTCGCAGCCATGAATCGAAGAAACGGGTGCGCTCGGCTACTGCATTCGGTCAGTGCAATCGAAATCGGCTGCACACGCAGTCGAGGGTGTTGTTTGCTCACTTGACACCGGGTCCGCTAATGGGTGTCAACGATCCGTCGTCGCATGTCGAATGACCGGTTCTGGCCTATTGTGTTGAAAAACTCTCCGTTCAATAATTTGGCAAGGTTTGCAGGGGTCCTCTTAGCCCTAACCGAGGCTCACGAGCGGTTTGTGGAGCGATCTGAGAGGTCGATTTTTCGCGAACCGGTCACGTCACCGGGAGAGGGGGGTTTTTCAACAAAATAGGCCGGACTGAGACCTTGCTGTGCTGCCCGCCGCCCAACCCTGCCAACTAACCTTCGCTGGTGACACAATTATTTCGCTTCGGGGAATCCTTGCCCCTCAAGGCTGAGCCGGCACGGACACGGTTTCCCGCGGCGAGTTGACAAAATTATTAGCGCAACGGTGACACATTTAATGCGGTCTACGCCGCTGGTGCGACAAATTCGGCGCGGGCTTCGCACGTCGCGTCAAAGCTGCTCGCCGCAAACCTGGCCGCACATGGCATCCTTGACGAAGTCTTCGTTACGTTGCGCCGCGGTGAGCCTAATCTGCTCTGGCGGGCGGTCGACCAGCACGGCGCCGAACTCGACATCCCGCTGCAGAAACGTCGCGATAAGGCCGCAGCAAAGCCCTTCTTCAACCGCGTGCTGGCCGCCTGTGCCGACGCGCCACGAAGGATTGTCACCGAGCAGCTTCGCAGCCACCCGGCAGCCAAGGCCGACATCCCCGAACTGGCGAACGTCAAACATGTGTTCGTCAAGGCTGCGGTTCGGGTGAACAACCGGGCAGAGAATAGTCATCAGCCTGCGCGTGAACGTGAGCGGCGCATGCGCGGATTTCGTGACCCGAAGCGCACGCAGGCTTTTCTCTCCAGCTTCCGCCTGATCCGGCAGCACTTCGCGCTCAAGCGACACCTGCTACGGGCTTCACGCTATCGCAAACAACTCGCATCCCGATTCGCTGCGTGGCGCGAATTCACCGGCATCGCTCACAATCCGTCGGCTGTCTCCTGAGCGAGATTGACTCTTCGCAGTAGTCCGTGCCACTGCCGACAAGTTGACAATGCCGGCCGGAGTGGTCGGTCTATGTCTTTTACGTCGTGCGTAAAACGCGCACGGTCAGCCCCGGCGCCGCCCCAAAAACCGGTGTGATCGTGCTAGCGACCGTGGCCGTCAGTCTCGCCGCAGACAGAGTTGGCGCAATCACCCGGCGACGCTCGCATTGGGCGCTTTTCCGACACTGACATGGCGAGTTGGCATACACCTGACAATACCGACACGATCTGGCAATCGCCTGCCTGCCCGTACCATCTCGGCACGTCTCTTGCGTGTTCGCTGGCGTCATGCGTGAGTTGTGGAATATCGCTCCAGACTGCGGTAATAGCGTTGCCGCGCGATGACACCCGCTTGCCGATTGAACCCGTTCGTTTGGCTGCAAGCCGAAAACAGTTTTGGATAACCTGAGGACTACAAAATGCAAAGTAAACGGCACGTGATGGGGGACAGGGATCATCGCGCCTGGGTGGGTCCACCTGATTATTTCGACCGCTTGGGTGCCGTGCAATTCGTTACATTGCTTCTGCTGGGGTTGAGAGAGGAACACTTTTTATTGGATATCGGATGCGGTTCACTGCGTGGAGGCAGGTTCCCTTTGATGTACCTCAATCCCGATCGCTATTTCGGCATTGAACCGGAAGAATGGTGTCTTCGGCAAGGCATCGAGGCGGAGGTTGGCTCCGCACTTGTCACTTTGAAGCGACCACGATTTTTATTCAGTTCTGGTTTGAATACAACCAGTTTCAATTGCCAGTTTGACTACATAATTGCCGCCGGCATATTCATGCACGCGAGTAAAACGCAAATTACAAGGTGCTTAAAATCAGTGTCGCGGAGTTTGCGACCTAATGGTAAATTTGTGGCGGCTTTTCTGGCGGGAGGTTCAGACAGCAGCTGCGCACACTGGACGTATCCGGAGGTTCAGTATTACAAGGCTTCAACTCTTCGTTTGCTCGCGGAGGAATGTGGATTAGAGCTCGTCCTCCTCGATGCGCCGCACCCACTAGGGCATCAATGGGTTGTTCTAACACATATGAAGGACCAGCAACACGTTAATCATCACCTTGGACTTGATGCGTTCTCGTGGGAAGAATATCTTTCGTTTCAGTTATCGAAACGAGGAATAGCTCCCAAGAGTCATGAAGGCTATTTGCGTCATGACCTGAGCAGGGTCATTCGCAGCGACGACGAATCTGTTGTTCCGCAAGCGAGATTGTCGTCATCTGAGCGACCAATCGACGACGCTGCGGCTCACATAATCGAGACCTAGGGCGAGCGCCGGGGGCGCGCATAACGTTCTTGCTTCCCCTCGCTGTTGAGAATTCGGTAGTTGGCTGCCGCCCCCTTAACCAGAGGCTAACTACGTTGCGACAGCGCATGATGGGCGGGACCGTTGGCTACGCTTCGCCGTGGGATGTGAAAATACACACGGTTGGCACAACCACTTTCGAATCTAGCAGTTCCGCGGAGCCCAATTCACGGAAACGGATGCAGACGCTTTTTAAAGTGCGGCAGGCGACGGTCTTAATGCCTGGCGCCGAGGGAGGTCTTTGATGTCACACGTTGCAAAAACAAGGCTGTCAAGAGCTGGCACCGTGGACAAAGCGCCGGCAACCCGCTATCCGATATCGAAGATCCACCAGACGTTACGTGATCGGATCTGCACGCTGTATTATCCCCCCGGCACCGTACTGCGCGAGACGGCGCTTGCGGATGAATTCCACGTCAGTCGCACACCGATTCGGCAGAATCTTCAGAGACTCGCATATGAAGGCCTCGTGGAAACAAGAAATGGCATCGGTACGATAGTCACGGGCGGTGATCTCCGGGAATATCGTGACACTTACGCATTCCGGCTAAGGTTGAGCGAGATCCTTGGCGACTTTTTTTCTCCAGCAGACGCTCCGCACGCGCTCGAGCGGATGCAACAGCTGGCGGTTAAAGCGACGACGCTGCAACACAAGCCACCGAATCCAGGAGCATTCTGGCAGGTCCTCGATGAGTTGCATTCCGTAATCAACGGTCTCGTAACGAACGGACAAGTGCGCCAAACGCATAACCGCTGTTACGTGCAAGTCTCACGGCTCAGGCTGAATATTGTGGAACTTTTATGGGACGACGAACTTAGGAATCTTAATAGGGAGCTGGACGAATGCTGCTTGGCGCTGCGCGCTGGGGACATGCGCGCTCTTGGACTTGTGCAACGCAACCACATCTCGTTCGGTCTCGCACGCATCGCTCGGTTGATCTCATAGTGTGCCGGACAGGTCGTGTAGTTTGGTCGGTGCCGCCATGCTGTAATTCGAAAATGCATCAACACAGAAATGAAGACCCGCCCACACAGCCTGACAGGATCACGATGTTCGCGTTCCTCAGGAGGTTGTAACTGCTCTTGCCTGATATCGGTACCCGGGTAGAACTTCAGGTGCTTG
This sequence comes from Paraburkholderia sp. BR10954, assembly GCF_040965775.1. Classification (NCBI taxonomy): domain Bacteria; kingdom Pseudomonadati; phylum Pseudomonadota; class Betaproteobacteria; order Burkholderiales; family Burkholderiaceae; genus Paraburkholderia; species Paraburkholderia sp. BR10954. The sequence continues at coordinate 7,152 of NZ_JBFRCK010000047.1, read as the reverse complement.
CAGCCTATCGGAAGCCCTGGTCCTGGCTACATATTCGGATAATTCGGCCCGCCGCCGCCTTCCGGCGTGACCCACACGATGTTCTGCGTCGGATCCTTGATGTCGCAAGTCTTGCAATGCACGCAGTTCTGCGCGTTGATCACGAGGCGCTCGCTGCCATCGTCGTTCTTCACGAATTCGTACACGGCGGCGGGGCAGTAGCGCGATTCCGGACCTGCGTACGTCTGCCAGTTCACCTTCACCGGCACGCTCGGATCTTTCAGCGTCAGATGCGTGGGCTGATTCTCTTCGTGATTCGTGTTCGAGATGAACACCGACGACAAACGGTCGAACGTGAGCTTGCCATCCGGCTTTGGATACACGATCGGCTTGCACTGCGACGCCGGTTTCAGCATTTCATGGTCCCAATGCTGATGATGCAGCGTCCAGGGCACGTTGCCGCCCAGCAGCTTCTGCTCGATGCCGACCATCAGCGTGCCGAGGTAGAGGCCCTTGCTCATCCACTGCTTGAAATTGCGCGCGCGATGCAGTTCGGTGTGCAGCCACGACGTCTTGAAGCTTTCCGGGTACGCGGTGAGTTCGTCGCTCTGACGACCCGCCTGCACCGCGTCGAACGCGGCTTCGGCGGCCAGCATGCCGGTCTTGATCGCCGCGTGCGAGCCCTTGATTCGCGATGCGTTCAGGAAGCCCGCATCGTCGCCGACCAGTGCGCCGCCCGGGAACACCAGCTTCGGCAGCGACATCAGCCCGCCCGCCGTGATCGCCCGCGCGCCATACGACACGCGCTTGCCGCCTTCGAGGATCGCGCGGATCGCCGGATGCGTCTTGTAGCGCTGGAATTCTTCGAACGGCGACAGATACGGATTCGAATAGCCGAGCCCGACCACGAAGCCGACCACCACCTGGTTGTTATCCATGTGATAGAGGAACGAGCCGCCATACGTGTCGTTTTCCAGCGGCCAGCCGGCGGTGTGCATCACCAGACCGGGCTTGTGTTTCGACGGATCGATTTCCCACAGTTCCTTGATGCCGATACCGTAGACCTGCGGATCGACGCCGTCGCGCAGACGGAACTTGTCGTTCAGCTGACGGCCCAGGTGCCCGCGCGCGCCTTCGCAGAAGAGCGTGTATTTCGCGTGCAGTTCCATGCCGAGCTGGAAGTTTTCGGTCGGCTCGCCGTCCTTGCCGATGCCGAGATTGCCGGTCGCAACGCCCTTGACCGAGCCGTCGTCGTTATACAGAATCTCTGCAGCCGGAAAGCCCGGAAAGATTTCGACGCCCAGCGCCTCGGCCTGCTGACCGAGCCAGCGCGTCACGTTCGCGAGCGAAATGACGTAGTTGCCGTGATTCTTGAAGTTATCCGGCAGCGCCCAGGTCGGCACGCTTTTCGAGCCGGTTTCGGTGAGGAACAGAAACCTGTCTTCGGTCACGTCGACGGTGAGCGGCGCGCCTTTTTCTTTCCAGTCTGGAATCAGTTCGGTGATGGCGCGGGGGTCCATGACCGCGCCCGACAGGATGTGAGCCCCGATCTCCGAGCCTTTTTCGAGTACGCACACGCCGAACTCGACGCCTTTGTTGGCCGCGAGCTGCTTCAGGCGGATCGCTGCGGACAGGCCAGCCGGGCTGCCGCCGACGATCACGACGTCGTATTCCATTGATTCGCGCGGCTGCGCACGCGCAAGCAGAGTATTCATAGTAAGAAAATTTTCGGGGATTACGACCTACGACACTCAGCGGTATCGTTGTTCAGGGAAGAAAAGCGATGGCTGACCGCCACTGCGCGCCTGGCGTTTACACGGTGAAGCCAGTATAAAAATACGCAACCGCCGCAATCAGCGTGAGGATTCCCACGACCTCGCCGAGCGCTGTCGCAGGGGCCTTCGACATAAACAGCCGCAGCGCGCATCGTGTTGAGAAGCCGGCCAAAAAAGCGACGCCGATCGAAATAGCGGCCACAAAAGCGCCATCTGTGAAGGCGAGCCATTGGATCTGCATGTGTCTTAAACCGATCATTTCGGTAATGGTGACACGACGCGGGCCAGCCCTATCGGCTTTCGCGACTCTTATGGACTGCGATCAGATTTGCTTATTGAGACCGTGGATCCGCATCGCGAGCGCAGACTCCAGTCATCACTTCATCCAAGGACTTTCCGTGAACACTTATGACGTTGTCGTGATCGGCGCGGGCGTAATCGGCAGCTCGGTCGCGTTTCACCTGCAGATGCTCGGCGCAAAAAACGTATTGGTGCTCGATCGGGCAACAATCGGCGCAGGGACTACCTCTCAGTCGTCGGGCATTCTGCGCACGCACTACTCGGTGAAGGAAAACGTTGAACTCGCGCGCAAGTCGTGGTCGGTGTTCAACAATTTCGCCAACTATGTCGGCGACGACGAAGCCTCCAGCGGCCTTGTGAAGTGCGGCTACATGATCTTGTCCGCGGACAACGACAAACTCGAGCCGCTTCGGGCCGCTCTTGACCAGCAACAACAACAGGGCATACCGCTCGAATTACTGGACGCGCGCCAGGCGAAGGAGCGCATGCCGATTGCCACCTTCGACGACGCCGCGCTGATTGGTTACGAGCCGGAAGCCGGCTTCGCGGATGCGTACCTCACCGCCACCAGCTTCGCTCGTGCTGCGCGTCGCGGCGGCGTGACGATCCGTGAGAACGTCACCGTCAACCGGCTGCTGATCGAGAACAGCAAGGTGATCGGCGTATCAACGAACGTGGGCGACTTCGCGGCGGGCACCGTAATCAGCACGCAGAACATCTGGACACCGGAGCTCGCGGGCTGGACCGGTAAGACGCTGCCGATCGCTCCGGAGCGGCACGCAGTGCTCGCGCTCGAATGCGTGGAAGCGCCTTACACGTTCCAGATGCCGGTGTTCAAGGACCTCGCGTCGCAAGGCATGCTGTATTACCGTAGCTACGGCGGCAATCAGATGCTCGTGAGCGAGGGCGTGGTCGGCGAAAAGCTCACTACAGCGGACACCGAACAGGGCGACATTCCGATGGACTATGTTATCGATGTCGGAGCGCAGGTTGCGAAGCGTTTCCCGGCGTATGAGACGGCAGGCATTGCGTCATCTTGGACCGGCGTGTACGACGTGACACCAGACTGGAACCCGGTGCTCGGTACACTGCCCGGCATCAGCGGGCTGGTGGTCGGCTACGGCTTCTCGGGCCACGGATTCAAACTGTCGCCGACGGTCGGCAAAATCCTGGCGCAAGCAGCCCTTGGCCAGCCCACCGACGTTTCGCTCAAGCCGTACTCAATCGAACGTTTCGCCACCGGCGAGCTTTTGACGGGAAAATACGGCCTCGGTGCAGTTTCTTGATGCGATGAGGTCCGCTCACCTCGCGATTCGTCCGCTGGCGTCATTCACGCCGCAGCCGTGGCGCAACGATGGCGGCACCACCCGATTACTTGCAGAAAACATCGACGACGCGGGCAGCTGGCGTATCAGTCTCGCGGATGTCGCTCTCGACGGTCATTACTCGCGCTTCGCGGACATGACGCGCGTGTCGCTCGTCGTAGATGGTGCGGGCGTTACCCTCGACAGCGGCTCGGCACGCATCGAACTTCTGCCTGCTCGCGCCGCGGCCTACGACGGCGACGCCGATTGGCGCGCGAGCCTGCACAATGGTCCAGTCATGAAGCTCAACGCGATGGTGACCCGCGGGCGCTATTCTGCGTGCATCGTGCCGGTGTTCGCCGAACGGCACGTGCCGTCCGACTGTTTCGCGCTCCTGCTGACGTTGCACGGCGCGACCGTTGTGCTGCCGACAAAACAAGACGCCGCCTCCAAGGCGTCGACCACGCTTGCCGAAGCACATGTCGCCACCCGTAACGCCAGCGGCGCGGCATTCGATCTATCGCCTGCACAGCGTGAAGCAGACGACGCATCTGACTCTTCCACGCCTAGCAAAGAGCACAGGCCGTATGCCGCGCTTGTGCTCATAAGATCAACGACGCACGGCTGATACGCCGCGCAAAGACTCTTCCGCGTATCAAGGAAAGCATATGAAAGTCATGGCAGCAGTCAAACGCGTTGTCGACTACAACGTGAAGGTCCGCGTGAAAGCGGACCAAACGGGCGTCGACATCAGCAACGTGAAAATGTCGATGAACCCATTCGACGAGATCGCCGTCGAAGCGGCGACCCGTCTAAAGGAGAGCGGTCACGCCAGCGACGTCGTTGCCGTTACGTGCGGGCCGACGCAAAGCGCTGAAACGCTGCGCACCGCCCTTGCGATCGGTGCAGACCGTGCATTGCACATCCAAACGGACGCCGAGCTGCAGCCGCTCGCCGTCGCGAGGCTGCTGAAGGCCGCCGTGGAGCGAGAACGGCCGCAACTGGTAATTCTCGGGAAACAAGCCATTGACGACGATGCTGGCCAGACCGGTCAATTGCTCGCGGCGCTGCTCGACTGGCCACAGGCTACTTTCGCGAGCGCAATTGACATCAAGGGTGATGTAGCCACCGTTACGCGCGAAGTGGACGGCGGCCTTGAAGTGATTGAACTGGATCTTCCCGCCATCGTCACGACGGATCTGCGTCTTAACGAGCCTCGCTACGTCACGCTACCCAACATCATGAAGGCGAAGAAGAAACCGGTGGAGACCGTCACCCCCGCTGATCTCAGCGTGGACGTGACTCCGCGTCTGAAGACGCTGAAAGTCATTGAGCCGGCCGTGCGCAAGGCCGGTGTGCGCGTGGCGGATTTCACCACGCTGATCGACAAACTCAAGAACGAAGCAAAGGTGATCTGATGACCACGCTTGTCATTGCCGAACATGAAGGCCCCGTGCTCAAATCAGCGACACTGCACACAGTTGGCGCCGCGCGTCAGTTGAATAACGGCGTGCACGTGCTAGTCGCGGGCCACGACGTGCGCGCAGCGGGAGAAGCAGCGGCGTCCATCGAAGGTGTCGATAGGGTGATCCTGATCGACGCGGCGCATCTTGCGGACGGTCTCGCGGAGAACGTCGCGGCGCAGGTGCTGACGCTCGCACCGTCGTACACGCATGTGCTGTTCGCCGCGACGGCCGCGGGCAAGAACGTCGCGCCGCGCGTCGCCGCGAAGCTCGACGCATCGCAGATTTCCGACGTCATCGCCATTCGTGCGGCCGATACGTTCGACCGCCCAATCTATGCCGGTAACGCAATCGCTACCGTGCAATGTGACGACACGATCAAGGTCGCGACGATCCGTACCACGGCGTTTGATGCCTCGGCCGCGACCGGCGGTAAGGCGTCGGTCGAGACGCGCTCCGCCGTGGAAGGCAGCAGCCGCGCGCGCTTCGTGCGCCGTGAAGTGGCAAATAGCGATCGCCCCGAGCTGACCTCAGCGCGCATCGTTGTGTCGGGCGGACGCGGCATGGGAAGCGCGGAGAATTTCGCGCTGCTAGATCCACTCGCACAGAAACTTGGCGCAGCGGTCGGCGCGTCGCGCGCGGCGGTCGATTCTGGCTTCGCGCCGAACGACTGGCAGGTCGGCCAGACCGGCAAAATTGTCGCGCCGCAACTCTATGTAGCGGTCGGCATCTCCGGGGCGATCCAACATCTGGCCGGAATGAAGGACTCCAAGGTGATCGTCGCCGTGAACAAGGACGCCGAGGCGCCTATCTTTGGCGTAGCGGATTACGGAATTGTAGGGGACCTGTTCACCGTACTTCCGCAATTGACTGCCGCACTGTAACGTCTCCTAGTGGCGTTTTAACCGTTGGGGCTGCCTGAGAGTCACAGCAGCCCGCCTCCGCTTGTCCGACGGGAAAAGAGAAAATGTGTAGCCGCCGTGAACTGGACCGGGTTCCCTGTTCCTTGATTGAATGAATAACGAAGCGGCTCGTCAATTACCAGCGAACTCTCAAAGCTACGGAACCGGTCGTACTAAGCTTTCTTTCCGAATATTCCTCTCTGTCCCCTGTCCGGGATGGAGATTTTTTCCTGGCGATTGATCTGGACAGCCCCTGCTGCTGTGATCCTCCTCCTTTTATCCGGAAGGTTGCACGCCCTCAGGGACCTCGCACAGCGAGGCCTGAAGCATCCGATGCTTGGCGTGGCGATGCTCATCAACACCACGTTGCTTGGAGTTCAACTGTGGGTGTTCATGTGGGCACCCCTACATGGACGCATGCTCGAAATTTCGCTGGGTTACTTTCTATTACCCTTGGCCATGGTGCTCGTTGGGCGATTTTATTATCATGAACGCCTCGATTGCATGCAATGGACTGCTGTCGGATGTGCAGCGATTGGGGTTGCCCACGAACTCTGGTCCACTGGGGCATTTTCATGGCCAACCGCGCTTATCGTGCTTAGTTACCCTCCATATTTTGTCCTAAGGCGAAAGATCGACGCGGACGCATTAACCTCGTTCGCAGCCGAAGTGCTGATACTGCTTCCTGTCGCGATCTGGCAGGTGCTCGATCATCGTGGCCTTACAGCAGTGTCCGGCAACATTAAGCTGCTGGTCGTGTTATTGCCGGGCCTCGGAGCGTTGTCAACGGCAGCCCTCGCAAGTTATCTGATGGCGGGACGCATTCTGCCGATGAGCCTTTTTTGGCTCTTAGGATATGTCGAGCCTGTGTTGCTGCTCTTTGTCTCCCTGGGGTTGTTGGGGGAATCCTTTACTCAGCAGAAGCTCGCTACTTATGCGCCCATCTGGCTCGCGGTTGGCCTGATAGGCATACACGGCGCACTGCATATGCGTTCGCCCAAACGATAAACTGGAAACGCAATCTAGAGACACCTGGCATCCGTGACGCTGCCGCGGCAGCGCAAATCGAATGAAGCATGTTGAAAAGCAGATGTCCGGCACAATAGCCGTCACTATTGCTCCACTTCCTAGGTGAGCGCTCGGTAAGTTCGCATTGGTTCCTCAGCCGGGCACCTATCTCGGCTTCGATCACGTGAACTCCATTCGCCGGAGCGCCATATCGATGCGCCGTCGCAGCCCGAGAGTACCAGGGATTCACCACCCATGAATGTCCGCTCACGTTCAGCGGCGCTATAAACGCTTCTAGCAGGCTGTTGAATTTGGGTCCCGTGTAAACGGGGTTTGAGGGACGGGCGTTATGGATATCGTGTTCATGATCTTTGGCAGCGGATGCGATGCGCGGAATGGATGAGATGCAGGAACCCCTGTT
>NZ_JBFRCK010000046.1:0-33800 GCF_040965775.1 Paraburkholderia sp. BR10954 | reverse complement strand
TACAACCCGACGTACCTCGGCGGTCTGAACGATCTGGAAACGCGCGGCGTGCTGGCGCATGAGGTTCTGCATGTGGCCAACGGCCACTGCTGGCGCCAGGGCGATCGCGATCCGAAACTCTGGAACGACGCATGTGACTATGCGATCAATCCGATCGTGTACGACGCAGGAATGCAGTTGCCGAAGGGCGTGCTGTTCGACACCCGCTTTCGCGGCAAGTCGGCCGAGGAGATTTACGGCATCCTCGCGCAGGAGAAGCGGCAGAAGGAAAAGCAGCAGGGCAACGGTAAGAAGGATGGTGGCAAACCGGATGCGCAGCCCGGCCGGCAGTCGACGTCACAGTCGGCCCAACAGCCAGGCGGCACACCCGGGGGCAACAGCCCGCCGCAATCCGCGAACGGCGCGACCACACCGTGCGCAACACCCGAGTCCGGCGCTGCTCCCGAGGCTGCCCCCTCCTGTGGCGAGGTCCGTCAATACAAGGGGGACGACAAGGCCCAGAAGGAAGCTGACTGGAAGGTCGCCGTCCTGCAGGCCGCGAAAGCGGCGAAGATGCGGGGCGGGATGGGCGGCGCTCTGGAAGGCATGGTCCAGATGGCGGTGGAACCTGTGGTTGACTGGCGCGCGATCCTGCAGCGCTTTGCGCAGGAATCGTCGCCGACTGACTACAGTTTCGCGATGCCCAATCGCCGGTATCTGCACATGGGGCTGTATCTGCCGTCGCTCAACGAACCGGCGGTCGGCGATGCGGTGTTCGTGCGCGATTCCAGCGGTTCAGTGTTTGACGAGACGCAGGCGCAGTTCGACGCGGAGATCCTCGTTGTCAATGAGACTGTGCGGCCGCGGCGGCTGATCGTGCTGGATTGCGATACGCGCGTGAAGCAGGTGCAGATCTTCGAGCGCGGCGACGCGGTCGAGCTGCTACCGGTGCGTGGCGGGGGAGGCACTTCGTTTGTCGATCCGTTCAAACGGCTGGCCGACGAAGGCATTCAACCCACGTTTCTGGTCTATCTCACCGACATGGATGGAGCGTTTCCGAGCGATGAGCCGTCCTATCCCGTCCTGTGGGCATCAACCGTGCCGCTCAGGCGCGCGAAGAAGGCCCCATTTGGCGAGATGATGGAAGTGATCTGCTGACGGGCGATGTCTGTCACGTGTTCTGAACCCAAGCCCGGCGATTTGCCGGGCTTTTTTTTCGTCCGGGAAGGCCAAAGCCCGATTGCACGCGTTGCACACAACCGTTTAGGGCCCGCGGGATGAACTGGAGCCCGAATTAGCCAATGATTTCAGTGTTCTGGGGCCATGCTGCCCGTCCGAAGGTTGGCCAAAACCGGTCGAAAGCCGTCTGAGCCGGCTCAGACACCTTTTTCTAAATAAGAAATAAACCACAGCCATTCGTGGACCGATTCGCCAGATTCTCTCAATAATCGAATTAATACGCGAGGAAAATTCTTGATAATCAGGAAGCGGACTGGATGCCAGAACTATGCATTGATCCGAGGATTTCTTTGCCTTTCGCATCAAAATGCTGGTGGCTGCGGCGAACAAGTACCGGCCACAACGTAGTCTCTGGAGCTCCCGCCTACGCGCGCTTGCGCGCCCTCTGATCGAATGCCTCACCGGCACGGAACCGCTCGAGTCGGTCACTTGCGTCAGCGACAGCCGAGAGCGGCGCGCGACGCAATTGTTTGTCGTAGGTCGAGAGGATCGCCGCGAATTGCCGGAAGCCAGTCTCGTCCAGTGACCACACGCCAGATTCGCGACCGCGATCGAAGGCCGAAGAGATCACCTCCTCGGCGTGCTGCATCTGCTCGAAGGTCGCTTCGCCGTAACCTGCCTCTGCCAGGAATCCTGTGAGTATCATGGCCTGGCAAAGCGTCTGCGCCGCGCCTGCGTTGCCGCGTTCGCGCCGCATGACGTCGAGCGCGATGTGAACCTGCAGACAAAGACGGTCGACCTCGGCGCGGGGCACCGGCAAGAGGAGGGTCCTGTTTCGACGTGCACGTGCAGCTGCTGCGGTTCGTGCAAACGGGATCGTTCGGGCCATGGTCTTTTCAACGAGTGTCGAGGGGCGAATCGTACAACACACTTCGAAGCGCGGCTTACCCGAAAAGCTAGAGGTTTTACTGCGCCATTTCAGGTTAGGCGTCTGAGCCGGCTCAGTCTACGGATTGCGCGATCGTTGCGTCGCACTCCATATTCAATCTGTCCTGTGCCCGACATATCGGTCAAAGCTCATCGATTTGATCGTTCTTTCGCTCTGCTCCAGGTTGGCCAGCCCTGAAAAATAGCAGCATGTCCGAAGCTGCCGAAAATCCCCTGCTCAAGGTGCGCCCGCTCGAAGAGAGTGCGGTGCAGATGTTCTTTGCATCCGTCGAACCGCTGCGGGAATACTTCGAAGCACGCGACGTCGCCGAAATCATGGTGAATAACTTCGACAATGTGTGGATCGAGCGACGCGGGGAAATGCATCGCCTTGAGCTCACGCTGAATCAGGCGACTTTAAACGGTGCGATCCTTTCGCTCGCCGCATCCGTCGAAAAGTCCGCGAAGGCCGGCACTGCACAGGGCATCATTAACGCTGGCCACAAAGGTCTGCGTATCGCGGCAGTCATGCGGCCCACGGCGATCGACGGACATGCGATGTCGATCCGAAAGCACAGCGACAGGCATCTCAGTCTCACCGACTACGTCGCAATGGGTGCGTTTTCGCGCGTGAATGCGCGGCATGAGCACAACGACGATGAGCTCTTTTATCCCGGTATCGAGAATGAAGGCCTGATGGCAGCCGTGCGCGAACTGATCATTCGCCGCAAGAACGTGCTTGTGGCGGGCGGAACGTCCACCGGGAAAACCACATTCCTCAACGCACTGGCTGCACAGGTGCCCCAAGACCAGCGGGTCATCACCATCGAGGACACGATGGAGCTGAAGCTGCGCGTGCCAAATCTCGTGCGGTTCCTGTCGAACCCGGACAAGGGCGTCACGACACAGTCGCTCGTCGCGCTGTGTCTGCGCTTCCGTCCCGACCGGATCATCGTTGGCGAAGTACGCGGCGGTGAAGCATTTGACTTCATCCAGGCACTGAGCACCGGCCACGATGGCGGCTTGGGTTCAATTCACTCCAATGATGCGCGGGGCGGTTTGAGCCGTCTGGAAAGCCTCGCGATGTTGGGCATTCCTCCTGGCAGTCGTTGGGACCTTGTCGACATGCGCAAGGCCATTGCCGATTGCTTTCATTTCGTCATCCATCTGCGCCGCACCGGCGAGTTGCGCCACGTTTCCGAGATCGTCGAGATCAAGGGGTTCAAGGAAGGGGACTATGTCCTCAACCGCGTCTTCTAACAATAAGGAGTATGTTCAATATGAAGTCCCTCAATTCCGTGTCATCGCGCCTGCGAACACTATCGATCACCGCATACCAACGCTTTCTGAGCCGACGCGAGATCCGCTCGACCATCGTCGCGGCGAGCCTCGCTTTCTTCGCGCCATTCGCTTCGGCCGTGAGCCTGAGCGATCTGGGCGCGGCAACCGATCTGATCTGTCTGATCCAGGCATATATCAGCGGCCCGTGGCTGTATGGGATCGGCGTCGTCCTGATCATCGTCGGCGCCGTCGCGATCGCGAACTCGGAAAGCACCATCGGCAAGATCATCTCTTCGGTGTTCGTCGGGCTAGGTCTCGCCGCCTGCGCGGTGAACATCGTCAAGAACCACATGGGCGTTAGCTACACCTGTGCGTGAGCCAACGAAAGTCAGTCGCGGCCTGTCGCTTCCCCGGCAGATGGGCGGTGCCGACCGTGGCCTCGCGATCGCGAACGGCACACTAACGCTGCTGCTTTGCTATACGAGCATGACCTTCGCGTTCCTGCCGGTGGGATTCATCATCCATTGGGTACTGCGCTGGAAGAGCAGCCGCGACCCGTGGTGGCGCGACGTCATGCTCGTCTACAACCACTATCCCGACATCCACGAGCCGATTCCGTCCGGGAAATTCTCGGCCCGGTTCAAGCGGCCGTATGGTTTTGACCAGGACCTGCCATGCTGAAACGAATTGTGCGCCGGCCGGTGCAGGAGATCGCGCCATGGGCGACGATGGTCACGCCGGAACTAGTCCTCGACAAGGACGGGTCGCTGCTAACCTGTTACACGTTTGAAGGGGTTGATGCCGATTCACCTAACGCCGACGACATATCGTCGGTGCGCAACAACCTCGACAATGCGTGCAAGAATTTCGATCACCGCATTACTGCATGGTGGCGGCTCTCCCACCGTCGCGTGCAAGGGACTATCGACGGAGATTTCGCAGCGGACATCGACGCATACGTCGACCGGATCAACCGTAGCCATGTGAGCAGCGGGATGTACTTCCGCAACACCCACTCACTCTCGCTCGCCTACACCCCGGAAACAGGCATCAACAAGGTATTCGAGAAGGTCGCCTATCACATGACGGTCGGCGGGAAGTCGATGGTGTCCGCTCTGATCGAGACCGCGAAGGACACGTTCCTCGCTCGTAGCGCCTTCGTTTTCGACCTTGAGCGCGTGACATCGGACATCAAGCGCTTCGAATCGATTCTCGACGCGTTCAAGGGGGGTGTGACGCGTCTGAAGGCAAAGCGTCTCGAACTGCAGCACTCGTTGGCCTATCTGCATCAGACAGCCAATCCGTCCGTGCCGCCGCGACGTGTGCGCTACCCCGTCACGATGCTCGATACCCACCTCACGGAAAGCACGGTTACCTATGGCGCCGAGCACCTGATGTTCGAGTCGGCGCACGGCGTGCGGTTCGCCAAGATAGTCGCTGTCAAGGAATGGATGGGCTTTCAGGAGGCCGCACTCGATGTGCTTTCGGAAGTCGACGCGGAACTCGACATCTGCGTGATGTTCCGCTTTCTCGATGCCACCAAGGCGAAGCAATGGATTGACAAGATCCGCAGCTTCTACAAGATCGCGGCGTTCAATCCGATGGCGATCATCAAGGCCTATTTCGCCAAGGAAGAGCAGAAGAACGACAAAGGTCGGATGATGCTCGCGGAGGAGGCCGAGGACGCGCTAGCGAAGATTACAGCAAAGGGGCAGCAGTACGGCTTCGCCAACATTTCCGTAATCGTGTACGGCGACACCGTCGAAGAGTGTGACGACGCCACGCGCGAAGTGGTCGGCCGCATCGGCAACGCCGGATTCGGTGTCGTGCTGGAAAAAGATAACCTGGCGGCCGCGTGGAACACGACGCTGCCGGGCCGGTGGGACAAGCAGAAGCGCCTGCAATTCGTCGAGACACCGGCCGTCTCCGACATTGCCCCTGTGCGCAGCGTGGCCGAAGGCAGCACTGTCAATGCGTGGCTGACGCAGCAGTCGGGCCAGAAGACCGGTCCGCTGACCATGCTTCCCACGCGGCATAAGACGCTGCAGCGTGTGAACCTGCACCGTCCGGGGGGTGCCTCGCACCTCCTTGTGCTGGGCCCGATCGGCATGGGCAAGTCGATCATGCTCAACTTCCTCATGTCGCAGACGGGGCGTCACGGCGCCCGACGCGTGCGCTTCGACAAGGACAGATCAACGCGCATCCCGACGGTACTCGCAGGCGGGCGCTTTATCGACGCAACAGGCCGCTTCGAAGCGGCGACCTCCGTCAATCCGCTGTCCCTTCTGTGCGACAAACAGCATTACCCCTACGTCGCCGAATGGGTGCAGATGGCCATCGAGGACGACACCTTCCGCTGCAACAAGAACCAGGAGCGGGAGATTTTCGAAGCGGTCAGTACGCTGGGCGACGGTTACGGTCCTGAGCGATGGACCTTGTCCTATCTGAACACGATGTTATCGATCGAGTTGCGCGAGCGGCTGGCCGTGTGGACGAAAGGCGAAAAGAACGGCCGGTTTTTCGATCACGTCGAGGACGCATTCACGCTGTCCGATGACCTCTCCATCGAGATGGGCGATCTGTTCAACAACTTTCCGGTCGCTGCGGCGCTCTTCATGGACTACGCCTTCTACCGCATCGCACAGTGGCTGGACGGCAAGCGCTACACCGTGATCGAGGTCGAGGAAGCGGGGTTCTTTTTCCAGAACGAACGCTTCTATAAGCGGCTGGAAATCTGGGCCGTGACCATCCGGAAGCTAAACGCCACGCTGATGATGGCGACGCAATCCCTTGCCCAGGTCGCCCGTATCGCGGACTTCGAGGTGCTCAAGGAAAACATCCCGAACATCATCTACCTGCCTAACCCAGACGCGAAAAACAACCTGCACCTGTATCGCGACAAGTTCGGCCTCACGCTGGACCAGATCCAGATGATCGTGGATGCCGCGCCCAATCGCGACTACCTGTGGGTGACACCAGATCAGACCCGCATGCTACAGGCGAGCTTCCCGAAAGAAACGCTCGCGGTATTGCGCTCGGACGGCCGCGCTCAGGCTGTGCTGGACAGACATTTCAGGTCCGGCGATCTGAATTGGCGAGATGGGTATCTAGCCGAAATGATGACACTCGATTGAGGAAAACCAGCATGAAGAAGATTCTCGCGAGCCTGGCGCTGACAACGGGCATCACACTTTGCCTCTCCCAACCAGCATACGCAATGATGACGGTGATCGACCCGTCGAACCTCGTCCAGAACACGACCACCGCACTTAAAGCCGTGAAGACAGAGGTCTATGAGGACACAAACATCGTCTACCAGTATCAGATGATGGCCAATCAGCTTCTCCAGGCAACCAATCTGGACCCGACAGCGATGAAGGCCCAATACGATCAGATCACCGGCGACATTTCGAAGTACAAGCAACTAGCCGAGAACGCGACCAGTCTTTACGGTGACCTGCAGAATGGCAACCAGTGGCTATCGCACGTCCAGACCATGATCTCCCGATCGGGCAAGTCGAATGAGCAATGGTTTGCCGACATGGGCACGCTCTACTCCCAGCGAGACAGCCAGGCGACGCAACTGATGCAAACCGGAAACAACGTGCTTAGCCACATCCAGGCGCTCGCGCAACGGCGTCAGGATTTGCAGTCGCAGATGTCGCTCACGCCGACGGCGCAGGCAACCGCGGAGTTGACGACTCATTATCTCGACATCGTCTCGAGCCAGTTGAGCGACATGCTGCAAATGACGGCGAACAAGACGCAGAAAGACGCGCAGCAGCAATCGGCGGACAACGCAGAAGCAAAAGCCCGATCGGATAACGCCAAGGCTTTTCTTGACCAGCAGGCGGCTGAGCGCGCGGCGTACGGCAACTAGGGGAGTGCGGGATCAAGATGACGCTGCGCAATCTCAAACACATGGCCATTGCCTGGCTACTCGCTTTGCTGACACTCAACACGTCGCCGGCATTAGCGGATGCGTCGGCGTCGGCGCCGGTGTCAGCCAGTGGGACGGCCGCGAACCCCTATGTGAGTCAGGGAGAGACGGCGGCCGGAAATGCGCGTGCGATCGACAAGATCACCGCGATGTTTTCCTCGATCATGGACACCGCGGTTAGCGCCTCCCAGAGTATCCAGCAAGAATCCGACAAGTTCGCCAGCGGGCTCGCGGTGATCACGATCGTTCTCGCGGCGGTGCGCTTCGGTGCGACGAAAGACCCTGTAATGGCGTGGGTCGCGCTTTTCGAAGAACTCGGCATCCTTGGCATCTTCGCGTCCATTTATGTGGGTTTCGCAAGCTGGGCACCGAACTTCTACAAGTGGTTCGTCTCCATGGCGAATGACATCGGCGGCGCAAACATGACGAGCGCACTCAGCATTATGGGCAGTGCGGCCGGACAGGTCTTCGATTCGGCCGTTCAGGCATGGTCGGGGATCGGCTTCAAACTAACGATGATCCCCGATGTCGTTATCGCAACGATTCCGCTGTTCTTCGCATGGGCACTCCTGTCTGTCACGTCCATAATCTTTGTGTTCTTTATCAACATCGGGCAACTACAGTTCGCCGCGGGCGTTGTGATGGGCCAGATCGCGTTCGCGCTTGGCTTTTCCTCATTCACTCGCGGCTATTTCAAAAGCTGGCTCGATTACATGGTCAGCGCGGGCATGTATATCGTCGTGGCGGCGATCCTGATGCGGCTCGTGACACACAATATGGTCAACGCTGTGCAGGACGCTGCTCAGCTAGGCCTCACGACAGCCGGCGCCGCCGCGCAGGTGTTCGATCTCGCCTTTTTCGTATTCCTCGTTTCATTCGAGATCCCGAAAATTGCCGGCATGTTTGGTGGGGGCGCGAACGCCAGCGGCGCAATCATCGGAAAGATTGCGAAAACGGCGACTGGGGGTCTTGTATGACGCTGCACGCATCCATGGGGAGCGAAGCGCTACTCACCCAGCACCAACGACGTGTCGACCTGATCGCGCAATGTGCCAACGAAGTCAGCAAGGCCGATTTCGAGCGCAGATGGATGAGCGTCCTTCGGTCGTGCGCCGCGTGGTTTGCTTCGCTGCCGCTTAGTCCCGAGCTCTACAGGGAGCCGGGCGGGGCCTTCCGTTGCACCGTTGAGACTGCTTTCTATGCGATGCGGCTGGCTGGCGGACAGAAATTCGGCACCAGCCTGCCCTCGGAGAGGCGCCGCCGCATCGAGCCGCAATACAATTACGCGGTGTTTCTCGCCGCAGTGTGTTCCCGGCTGGACGAGCCCTACCGGCATTTCATCATCGAGCGCGACAGGGATCGGCAGGCGTGGAATCCGTCGGTGAACGGTGCGGCGAGCCCATGGCTCGCCGGTTCCGACTATCGCATCTGCCGTCGGGAACAGCCGTTGCCCGTTGAGCGTATGCGCACAGGGATGCTGGCACAGGTTCTCGTGGGTTCCGAGCTACTGGCCGGGCTCGATGGCGAGGTGCTTTCCGATCTGTTCGGCGCAATCAATCCGAGCATGCAACCCCTCGGGGCCGAGTCGCTGCTGCATAAGGTGGTTCGTCAGGGGGTCGCCACTTCTGACGAATTCGATCGCAAGGCGCAACGCGCGGTATTCGCGCCCGTCCAATTCGACGTACCGTCTGCCGTGCATGTAGCGGCCGAGCTGGAGCCCGTGGTCGTTCCCGCGCCCGCTCCGGTGCAATCCGTGTCACCTGCCGGGCCGTCGGCGGGAGCGTCGTCGCCGCAACCCGTGGTCGCTCCTATTGATGCTCCGGTGCCGCCGGCGAGAGCGCCGCAGGCGCATCCGCAATCGCCGACCGTTCCTGCCGACAGCGTCGGCCCGTCGTCGCAAACGTCGCATGAGGTGTTGAGCTGCGCGAGCCCGATCGAAGCCTCCGGCGTCGCGCCACCGTCTGCCGCAATCGATCCGTCAACAATGAAGGCCGCGGCCCAGCCAGCCCCGGCACGTCGCGAATCGGAGCCGCCCGCGGCGTTCGAGGAAGTGCTCAAGGGCGTACCGAATCTCGTGTGCGAACTGTTTCAGGCGCTGCGCGAGGACGTTGCCACAGGAAAGGCGTCCGTCCAGTGGAACGACAAGGGACTGGTGCTCCAGAAGCGTCTAGTCGGGGGTTATGGCGTAAGCAGCAGCACGCTCGTTGAACATATGCGCAAGCGCGGCCTGATGGTTGCCGATGAAGCCAGCCAGATCACTCTCACCCCGCGCGCGGGCCAACTCATTCTCGATCCACCCGCATGACCACTCCTTATATCAATCATTTCAGGCCGATCTATGAGTTGCGTGCAGCCGCTTTCTGGCTCGCGGCGATTGTCCTACTGCCTCTATCGGGCATGCCCTACTCGTGGGTATTTGGCCTTGTTGCACTCGCTTTCCTTGCCGTGCGCTCATTCCAGATCTGGCGCGCATTGAAGTTCCGGATGGCCATTTCAACGAAGTGGCTCACGACCCTTCCGATCCCCAGGCTGTTGCAGATCCAGCAGCGCATGAAAGAGGAGGCGAACTCGATGTACCTGGGCATCGGGTTCGAATGGACGCAGAAGCATTGCCAGATTGCACACGACATCCTGCGCATGCCGACGACTGACATTCCGGGGTTGCCGAAATGGTTGAACAGGACGAAGACCGGGCGAAAGATTGAGGAGGCGATTGAAAGCGTCTTTGCACCAAAGGACAGTGTTCGCGACCGGATGCCTCAGGGTGCATCGTGGATCCACGGGCTTGAACCAAAGAAGGCTCTCGTCCCTTTCCACTACAAGTCGATGGGTGGCCACACCGCCGTCGGCGGCACGACCGGCTCGGGTAAGACGCGTACCTATGAGGTGATCTCGACGCAGGTCATCCATCTGGGCGACGTGCTCATTAACGTGGACCCGAAAAACGATAAGGACTGGAAGCTGCGCGCCGAACGCGAAGCGGCCAGGACCGGCCGGAAATTTCTCTACTTCAATCAGGCCAAGCCGTCAGAGTCCGTGCGTCTGGAGCCGCTAGATAGCTGGTCGCAGCCGTCCGAAATTCCCAGCCGCATTGCGCAGTTAATGGAAGAGGGGCCATTCCGTGACTTTGCGTACCTGTTCATCAGCCGGTCGGTCAATGGGGAGCTTTACATCGGGGACAAGCCCAATCTGCGCTCGATCCTGAAGTATGCACAGTCTGGCATTGCGACGCTTCTGGAAAAGGCGCTGCGCCGGTTCTTCGCGGAAAACAGGCTGACAGACTGGGAGCAGCAGGTCGCGACAGAAACGACGCGTCAGGGCCAGCGCAACAACGCGGCGACGCTGGTCGACGGAATGATCGCGTTGTACAACGCGAGGTTCGCATCGCAGGAGCGTGGTCATGAAGCGATCGACGGGCTAATTGCCACACACACGCACGATCGCGAGCACTACATGCGCATCATCGCATCGGCCCTTCCATTGCTGCAGATGCTCGCAACGGGTGAGACGGGTCTCATGCTCGCGCCGAAGGTCGACGATTTTGACGACGAGCGGGAGGTCTGGACCATTGAGAAGGTAATCCGCCAGAAGGCGATACTGCATATCGGCCTCGATTCCCTGTCAAACAGCATTGTCGCAAAAGCGATCGCGTCGACGTTGCTGGCTGACGTTTCAGCTGTCTGCGGCTCGATCTACAACTTCTACGAGACGCCGCCAGACGTGGTACTGATCATCGACGAGGTGGCCGAGGCGATCAACGAACAGGTCATCCAGATCCTCAACAAGGGACGAGGCGCCGGTTTCAAGGCGTTTGTCGCATTCCAGACGCGCGCAGACCTCGAGGCCAAACTTGGAAACGCCGCGAAAATGCTGCAGGTTTTGGGCAACCTGAACAACCAGATAATCCTTAGATTGGAGGATACAGATACAGCACAGTGGTTCTCGGATAAGGTCGGAGAGACTGCGATCCGCAATATCACGATCACTGGCAGTACGAGTACAGGAACCGAGGCGCATATCGGCGAATTTACCGGTGGCGTTTCACGTTCTCTTCAACTGGAGAAAGCGCCGCTGATCCCAACCCGCCTGATTCACAGTCTGCCCAACCTGCAATATTTCATGCGCATCTCGGGCGCCGCCGTGTATCAGGGCCGTATTCCAATCCTTCAAGGCTGAAAACCTACGCATGTCTGCCGTATTCAAAAAAATTATTCGCGAACACAAGCTATCGTCCCGCCTGATTCCCGTCTTCACGCTGGCGCCGGAGCTGGAGCTCGCCTGCGCACGCGTGGCCGATTTCATCGGGGAGAAGTTCATGGGTGAATCTGAGCCGCTTATCAAGGAGATGCTCGACACAGCGATCGCATCGTTCAAGCGCACGCGCAAGACCGGCAACCCGCACGTAGCCTTCATGCAGGGGCTTTTCAGTCACGCAGAGCGGCTCTACGCGCGGCGTTACGTGGCACGCGACGGCGAGCGGTACCACGTGTGGCCGCCAATGCTCGAACCCGTCACCGAGTTCGAAGCACGACATGAGGCGCGCGGAACGGAAATGGTCGACGAACGATGCCCGGAGAACATCACGCAGCGCTCCGCCGCCTTCCAGCTTGCAGCGCGCGCACTGACGGGCGAAAACTTCCGGCTCTACTTCGAGGACTACGATGTCGCTCACACGTTTTCTGATCGCGAAGCTGGCGAGAGTTGATGTGGACGTGGCGCGGCGGGCGCTCGCCACGGCGCATTCGCAGGACGTAATGGATGAGTCCCGCCCCGCTGAGTTCTCGCGCGGCGCTGGCGCGCGCGCGTACGGTATGGCCCTGTTCGTCTCCCGTCGTCCCGTCCACTTCTACATGGGTATGTTCGGCCTGATTCTGTTTCCGCTTTACATGCTGTCCCGGCTTGGGTCTGCGCTCATCGAGTGGGGGATTGCCACCTATGGCCAGTAGCCGATTCGTTTCGCACGTCAAGTGGTGGTTTTTCCTTGTGCCGCTGCTGGCCCTCGTCGTCATGCCTGCGCTTCCGGATCGCTCGCTGTTTGCTGTGCCTGCGCAGGAAGCGCAGTCTGTCGAGGACGTACTGGGCGTTGAGCGTGCCGATGAGGTACTTTCGCTTACCAATGCGCGATTCAGGCGCTGGTTCGTCGACTCTGGCATCATCCGCTCGACGCTCGATGCGTCTGCATCAGGGGAAATCGGAGAGGGTGGCGTGTCCGACTTCGCCCGCTCCTGGGTACACAACTTCTGGCTGGAGGTGTATCGGGTGATCTATCGCGCGAGCGTCATGAAGCTGTGGCTGATCGGGACGTTCGTTTTCTGTGTCGCGACTTTCGTTGACGGTTCCGTACGACGCAAGGTCCGGGCCTCGGCGGCCGGATTCGCGAGTCCGCTGTCTTTCCACCTCGCTGGCCACGGGATTCTGCTGGTTTTCGGTGTAGCGTTTGCCGTTCTAGCGGCGCCATTCCCGGTCCTCGCCCAATACTGGATCGCAGTCGCCGCGGTGCTCGGCGCGCTGTTGTGGAAGGCGGCCGCCTCGTTCCAGTAACACTTTTCCCGGAAAGCTGCTGAAAACCGGATGGCTTTCCGGGTTAGGAGTCTGAGCCGGCTCACGGCTCCGGTCCTTCGATGCGCTGCCGTTCCCAGCGTCACGCCGCGATTCCATCCCTCAAATTGAACCGACACCTGGTCTTCATCAGGTCACCGCGGGTCAGCAACAACGCAAGCTATCCATCCCGCGAGTGCCATTAGCCGAATGGCGGACGCTTCATCCCCAAAAGCACAACAAAATCGAACATGTTTCGGGCGTATCTGGCTGCGTGGCGTCGTAACAATAAGGTCGTACCGCGCGCGTGGGCGCGCACTTTCCACAGGAAACCACATGACCACCATCACGGAAGAGGCAAATCTCGACGCTGCCAGCAATCCTGCGGCTGCCGAACTCACAATGTCACATACGCCTACGAACGGCGGTAATGATGGTGCCGCGGCGGGCGCTCCGGTGGAGAGCGGTCCGACAATCAGCGACGGTGCGGACGGTGGCGAGATCGAACTCGAACTGCAGCAGATGGAAGACGCCGCGAACACCCTTCACAGGGAAGGTGTGATCAGCGACAGCGAAGTGGACGAAAAGCGCGAGCAGGTCGCACGAACACGCAAGATGTTCCGTGAATTGTCCCCGGCTGAGCGCGCCGCAATCGTGCAGCGCCGCCGCGAGATCGGCCGTGAGCTGATGAACCGGCAACTGTCAGGCGCGGCCGTGGTCCGGGCCGCTGTGCGCCTGAATCACACGCGGCTCAAACCGCTCTTTGAGCAATGGTGGCCGTATCTGAACCGCATGAGCATCAATATGCAGCGTTTCGGCCGCTCGACGTTCGGTGCGGAGGATCAGGGCACGCTCACCGCCTTCTTCGAAAAACACGTCGGCGAACTCGAGGCCTACGTTGACGAGCAGCTGAATGTCGCCGAAGGATTCCGCGTAAAGACCGAAGCTCGATTGCGCGAGCAGGGCGATATCGTGTTTGCGCCGAGTGTCACCAAGCCATCTCTGGCAGTCGAAGTCGAGGCTTATTCGCGATTCTCGATGCGTGTGCTGTCGTTGCTGACGAAGTTCGACCACGTGATGGATCATTTCGACTTTCTCGTCTGGAACGGGGTGCGCGATCAGTCCGACATCGATGAGGAAACGTCGCGTTTTCTGCGCAAGTTCCACCCGGTTGGCTTGCGAGGCTATATGACACACCTGCGTCTGATGACCACGGTGCGCGGCCGCTAACAGGACGGCCAACATGCTCGACGGGCTCAATCCGCAACAGCGGGAGGTCGCAGAACAGCGGGGGCACTGCGTCGCGATCGCGTGCCCCGGCGCGGGCAAGACCAAGACCATAGCGGCGAAGGCCGCGCTACTGCTATCGGACCCCGCTGCGATCGTCGGCGCTGTCACATTCAGCAAGGATGCGGCCGTCGAGCTGCGCGACCGCATTCTTGCGCTCGCTGGCGACGGCACCAGGAAGCGCCTGATCGCAGGCACGTTTCACTCGCTTGCATTCAGGCAACTGGGCAAGCGCGATATTGCGACTGATGGCGACCGCATGGCGCTGATAGCGCGAGTGATCGCCGAGCTGGGTCTGGACTGCAAGCCTGAGGATGTGGTGCCCGTCATCGAGGGCATCAAGACCAATTTCGGTCGTGTCGAGGCCGGCACCGGTGACGCGCAGATCTACGCAGCCTATCAAGCATCGCTTGAGCGAAACGGCAAGATCGACTTTCAGGACATGCTGCGGTTGGCCGTCGCCGGCATGGAAGCCGGGGACATCGAGCCGTATCACTTCACCGATCTCCTCGTTGACGAATTCCAGGATACAGACCCTTTGCAATATCGCTGGGTCGAACTACACGCGCAGGCAGGCGCGAACGTCACCGTGGTTGGCGACGACGATCAGAGCATCTATGGCTTTCGTGCGGCGCTCGGCTTCAGGGGCATGGAAAGCTTCGCGACCTCCTTTAACGCGCAACGGGTGGTGCTCGGCAGTAGCTACCGTTGCCACGACGAAATCCTTTCAGCGGCCGATCGCGTCATTCGCAACAACACGGATCGCATTCTCAAGGTTTTGCGAGCCGAGCGCGGCCCGGGCGGCGCAGTCATGGCCAGGCGCTCCGATGACGAATATGCGGACGCCGTCGCGGCTGTGGAGACGTTGCATCCGCTTCTGAACGCAGGAAAGACCTGCGCAATCCTTTCGCGTACGAACCGCATTCTCGATCCGATTGAAGCCGTGTGCCGCTCGCATGGTGTGCCGTACTTCCGCGCCTCCGGCAGCTCCGTGTTAAACCGCCCTCAGGGTGCACTGATGTGCAATCTGCTGGAAGTCGCCGAAGGGCACAAGCATAACGGGCTCGACGCTGTTTTCGGCTACATGGGCGTCAGCACACCCCTCCTCGGCGTCCTGCACCGCGATATGGGGACGGTGCTCGTCCAGCGTCAGAAGAAGGATCTGCTCGCGCTAGGCTTGCCTGAAGATACGGCGACGGTATATCGCGGTTTCATGAAGCGCCTGTGCGAATGGCAGGAAATGTGCGGCCGGCGGTTCTATTCACTGGTTCTCGACGGTGTGCACGAACTGATGATGACGCATGCGAAGAACGATCAGGCTATCCGGGCAATCCAAGGCACGTATGACGTGCTCTCGCGTCTTTCGGGGACCTTCGCGGAGCGCATCGAGTATCTTCGGCGCGAAAACAACAAGCCGGCTGAGGGCGCGCTCGTGCTCACCACCATGCACAGCTCGAAGGGTCTCGAATGGGACCACGTGTGGATCGCGCGCGCCGAAGAGGGCGTCGTCCCCGATGAGAAAAGCACCGAGTCTGAGGAGCGTCGCCTGTTTTATGTGGCGATGACGCGTGCTCGCGATGGATTGACAATCGCGACGATCAAGAAAAATCCCGTCTCGCGATTTGTCATCGAATCTGCGATCCAGTAGGCATTGATCCGCATGCTCAAACGACTGTTACATAGACTCGGCTACACGCCGGCCTCAACTCTGAGCCTCGTCCCGCACAGCGCTGCCCAACACGGTGAGCGTGCCCTGCATCAACTGCACGCCGATGGATTCCAGTGGTCAAATGCCAGAGCCGACGCGCTGTGCGCCTGGCATGAAGACGGCGAGGGCTATCATTACACAATCGGGCGCGAGAACTGGGCGCCGCTCGCGGTCGCCGGACTCTCGTTGATTGGCAACGGTCAGTGCAGGGCGTGGCTCGACGAGACGGTACAGGTGCGCCTGGGGATCGGTCAAGATGTGCTCGCGTCGTGGTATTCAGCAAACAGACCGGTGCTGGATGGCTTGCGCGCCAGCATCGATGCATGCACGTCCCCGGATGCCGCAGCGTCGATGTCCGGTGCAGAACGGGACATCGCGCCGCTCCTCAAAGCAGGTGAAATCGCTGAACTGTTCGCGCTCACGTGGAGGCGATATCACCTCGCCTCGCCGTTTAGCAGACTTGGTAATTCGGCCCCGTACAACAGGCTCGCTGTCCATCATGCGCTGCGGATCGCGGCACAGACCAACCTTCATGCGCTTGAGCGGGCACTGGAATGGCTGACGTTGTGGCTCGAGGCGCGCGGCATGAGGGTCGACCGCGAAGCACAGTCGGTTGAGCTGCCTGGCTATCAGGCGCTCTATTTCCGGTCAGATGCCGGAATGTGGCCGTGATGCGGAGCCGCGGGAAGAATAAGGGGCGCTGTGCGCCCCTTGTGTTGTTGCCCTTTCCGGGCTGAATTTTCGTCAGCGATTAAAGAGCCACATTGTGCAGCTTCAGGACAAGTCGATAGTGAGAGTCGCCTAGCGGCACGTCGATTGTCTGGCCGTCTGCGACCACCACGTTGCGTTTTTCGACGATCAAACCCTTCTTATTCGCGACTTCGGAACGACAGTCGGCTGGCCCGTCTTCGGATTTGCCGACGAATTCCGTGTCCTGAACGCTGACCGAAACCATCGCCTTGTTCCCGTCGACCATGGCCGGTGCGATAAAGAGGGCGCGGCCGACAAAGGCGCTCTCGCTCCTAAGAGTGGTCGTGTTGCCAACCTTCGTACAATGACCGTAGCCGATGTTCTCGCCGTTCGAAATGACAAAGGCGGCTTTACCATCGTTGCCAATAATCGATGTGCCAGTCACGATCTGAACGCCGTCCTTGTAGAGCGCTGCGTCGAGCCGCTCTTGAACTGGCGCTGTTTCGGCTTGTGCGCTGGCCATGAACGCGCCGGCAACGAGGAAAGGGCTAATAACCCTGCTGATAGAGTGCATCATGGAACTCTTCTGGTTGAAAAATGTACCTAGGCGCATCATCAGGAGTTCGATGCGGCGCGTGACAACTGCTGAACGTTGCTTGCAGCGTTCTCTATCGTCAGATCGCTCCTGCGCTTGACCTGCCCTTCAAGTGACGCACGCGGGCCGAGACGGATCGTCCCGTAGTAGTAGACGTTGCCTATCACGCGGCCATTGATCTCTAGAGCGCCGCGGGCCTGGACGTCGCCTTCGACGGTTCCATCCACCCTGACATACTCGCCTTCGACCTGACCCTTCACCATGCCTCCCGGGCCGATGTGGACGAGGCCGGAACTTGAAACGACATTCCCGTCCACGATGCCGAAGTTACTCATACCGTGATCGAGGATGACGTCACCGTGGATCGATAGCCCCGCGGACAGGAGCGTGACATTAAGCGGCTGTTGCTTCATCGGTCGCCTCATCAGAATAGCTGCACATCGCCCGACTTTGAGGGCTGTGCTTTGGGTTGCGCTGGAGCGGCCGGCTCGGCGATATCGCTGTTTGCAGTGGCCGCCGCGTGGTGGGTAAGGCGATGCAGAGGACGCAGGACAGCGCGCGACTCGGCTCTCGGAGCATCCTGCGCCGATCCGCCGGGAACCGCTTTCGGCTGCGTTGTGGCGGGCACAACTGGGGGCGTGGCCGCCGGCTGGTTGTTATTCGGGGCATCGGTCACCTTCGGCGCAAGTTTGGAGGGCTCTGTTGCAGGCGACGGCGACGCAATCCCATTGACAGAAGTAGCGGCCGGCGAAGATCGCTGCATCCGAATGGGGGATGCTGCTGCGCTTACGGCAGAAGCATGCGGAGCCTGGGAGGCTGGAGCAGCCGGTAGAACCGATTGAGAAGCGAGAGTGCGGGCATCGACGCCCGCGAGTGCGGACTGAGCCACCGGTCTGTGCGTGTCGAGGTCACTCGACACAAGCGGACGTGCGGGCGCCACGTCGATCGGCATCGTACCGTTGGAGTTGCCAGCAGGAACCGGAGACGGCTTCGCCGGGTTGGGTGCGACCGGCACTTTCGGCGCCACGACCATCTCATGCATCGCGCGCCAGATACGCGCGGCGCTTACTCCACCGCCTGCAGCTAAAGCGGCAATAGCAAGCGCGAGGACTGCAGGCTTGCCGGCCTTGCGTAGCACAGCCGCAAGTTCAACAGCGCGAGTGCGGGCGAGCGGAACGCGGTCCGGCGCAGGCAGGGCGGGCATGGCTGCCGTATGACTAGCAAGGTCGATGATTACCGGCTGCGTGCTGTACTGCGCGTGCAGCGCCTGAATTTCCCTTAGATTCATATCTCTCTCCTGTGACAGTTCGAGCGTAGCCAACCAGCGGCGATGTCAAGTCGCGATGGGGCTTTCCGGGTCTGCTCTGGAAGGGCGGGCGTTACTGCTCGCGCCGCTCGCCGTCGAAGTCGTACTGATCGTTGTCCGGCATGCAGATCTGCACGATATGTTTGAGCCTGCGCTCGGCGTTGTTGAGGATGCGGGCGCGTTCCTCACCTGTGATCTTGCTGCTGACTACGCGTTCGGTTGCGCGCGCATACACGCGGTCGTACTGCGTGAGGCACCGGACCAGCAACCCGGCCAGAGGGCGGGTGATCGTCAGCTCGATCAGGTCATGTGGCAACTCGATCGGGCGGGCTTCATGGCGCAGCAGCCATTGCTCCGTCTTGCGCAACCACTCTGAAGTCTCCCGCAACGCCGTCTCGAGTGCGCGCACTTTTCCCCCTCGCGCGACCGCGATCTTCGACGCGCAAAAGTTGTAGTCGGAACGAATGTAGTTCCGCGCGAACAGCGACGAATAGCGCAGCACGGTTTTCGCATCCGACTCTGCGTTAACGCGCGCAATTCGCGAATCGCTCGTGAGGCGTTCGATGGGCTTCAACCCGCTACCGGGTACGGCAGGCGTTGACTGTTCAGTTGGCGGGGCGACAGCCATAGCTGGAGCATCCGGTGCTATGTCTGGACGCGGGTCCGGCTCCTGTGTCTGTTCAAGAACTGCGGCCATGGGATTATTCAGGGTGGTCTCTCTCACCGGCCATTTTGCGGGCGCATGTCAGGCGATATACGGTCAAAAGCTATGCCGTTTTCGTGATCTTTCGGGGGATTTGCGGCTGGGTTTTGCGCAATACTGACTCTACTTCTCGCGTCCGTGACGCATCGACACTGACCCGGCTAGCCCGGAGTCCATCTTCTGTCCCAAGTCGTGCCCTTGTGCATGCTCCGACCAGCCGGCAACTGGTGTGGAATCTTCTGCTGATGAGCGCCTCGCCCGCGCTCCCCATTCATTCAGTCATAAAACTCGTCGCCGGCCGCATTCATTTGCGCCGCGACATCGTTCGGACCCGGATCATTCGGGTGTTCTCTCTCCAGAGCCCGTCTGGGTAGAACGATCGTAGTGGACTGAACCGTGATCCTGCGGCGGAATGAATTTTCCGAAAATGGGCTGTTGCGCAGCGTGACCATGCTGCGCGGGAACGACCTAACGTTCCCGACTGTGAGCCTCCCGGCTCCCCGAGCGCCACGACCCCAGAAGGGTTGTGGCGCTCGGGTCATTTCATCCGAATCCCGAAGCGCGCTCCTCTGACCGAGGAACGCGCTTTTTTTTTTCGTCCTTCAGTTCCTGTCCCGTATGGAGGTCTTCCATGCTTCCCGACCGTCTTGACCAGCGCATTGCCCAGGCGATCAGCGACACGATCGCCCAGGAACGCGCATCTGCAGATACCGCATCGCCAGCATGGCGCACGCGGTGCGAGGTAGCACGGTTCGCGACGTTCAGCGATCCCGAGCGCCGCGTTTTTCTTTCACATGTTGCTGAACGCCGCGGCGAGGCGGCGGCGCACGAACTGGAGCAGTCCGCCAGCGAGTTGCGCACCACAGCGATCTTTTTCCTTGCGAGAAAACCCTTATGAATGCAGTTCCCAGCATGCTCAACGGCCCTGTGCGCAGTGTCGTTGAAGAACGGGCCTTGCGCCCGCCGGTGATCGGACACATCCGGCCCGGCATCAAGGTGCTCACATCGAAAGCCCGAGCCAACAGCCGCGCCGTTGAGATCTACAACGACATGGTTGCGGCGGGTGATTCGTTCGACACGATCGGCAAGGTGATCGAATCGAAGTGCAACCTGAAAAACGCACTCGCGCCGAAAAACACACCGTATTTCACGTGTCGCCGCTCGGACTTCACCAATCCGGCCGTCGCCGACGAAATCCTCAGGCTGTATGGCGAGGATCGCGGCGAGGGACTCAAGCTCTATCGCTTTCCAGTGCTGTTCGCGTTCAACGACTGGATGCAGAACCTGCCCAACCAGATGGCCGTGTACGGCGCCAATGGTCGCAAGTTCTTCTCGCAGTACGAACGCGATAGCATCCGCTATTGCATGACGTACGCGAAGATGGAGCGGGATCAGCGGGCGCAACGCGCAATTCGCCACTTCGGCGGCCGCACCGTGATCCGGCGGCAGGATGAAGCGATTCCTGATGGCATCTGTGACCCCGAACAGTGTCCGCAGTATCAGGCGCGACATTGCAACCTGTCAGCGAGTTTCATCTTCGCTGTGCCGGACATCAAGGGGCTGGGCCTCATCGAGTTGCCGACGAATTCGATCTACGTGCTTCAGAAGGCTT
This sequence comes from Paraburkholderia sp. BR10954, assembly GCF_040965775.1. Classification (NCBI taxonomy): domain Bacteria; kingdom Pseudomonadati; phylum Pseudomonadota; class Betaproteobacteria; order Burkholderiales; family Burkholderiaceae; genus Paraburkholderia; species Paraburkholderia sp. BR10954. The sequence goes on along the minus strand of NZ_JBFRCK010000046.1, from coordinate 13,055 downwards.
ATTCGGCCATGCAGACCGTGCAGCTTGCCAGAGGCAAACTGACCGGGACGCGATTCTGGATCACGAAGCGCGAGTTCGACATCACGCGCATCAACGAAAACGGCGAAGCGGTTCGGGCAAAGCAGCTGCTCACCGTTCTCGACGCCGACATCGACATCGGTGCGCTGCTCGACGGCGCCGATGATGCGGTGCCGGCAATCGAAGCGGCTGGCCAGGCTGTCGCACTGCTCGAGGCCGGTGGCAACGTTGTTCCCCTTGGCGGTGGCTTTCCAGTCGCCGTTGCTGATGAGGGAACGCGCGGTGAGAGCTCTGTCGACGACAGCGACCCGATGGCAGACCAACAGGCATCCGGGCAGCAACAGCCGGTACAGGTTGCAGGCGGGGCTGAAGCAGGCCATGCACATCCCAACGCGCCGTCATCGCAAACTGACGGCAGCGCGGACGATGCAGTCGAAACGCTCGCCGACAACCTGGACCGTATGTCGGACCTGCTGAAGCGTCTCGGGTTAAGCGCGGAAAACCGGAAGGAAGATTTCCGGGTCTTTGCGCACACCACCTATGGACGTGGATGGGTCGAGCGGCCGCAGGATGTCGACAGCATGAACGAGCGTCTGGAGAAGGCACTGACTGATCGCGCAGCACTCGATCGCGAGATCGCGGCGACCAGGCAGACGACGTTCTTCGACTGACCGGCTTCATCCCTTCCACAACCTTCCGCCAGCCCTTCGGGGCTGGCTCTCTCCATACCCCTGCGTCCATCCGGGCGCGCATTCCAATATTGGCTGCCGTATGGCGGCCTTTTTCGTTGCTGGAGGCGAAAGTGAGATTCGCACATTTTTCTGACCTGCATTACGCGCCGGACAATCTGGCGGAGTCCAACCGTTGTTTCAGTTTCGCTGTCGGCAACGCGATCGACGGCGGCGCTCACGTTGGCGTCATTTCCGGCGACTCGACCGATCACCGGCTCGATGCGCATGCGCCGGCGTTGCACGCGCTCGCGACCCAGATTCACCGGCTCGCCAACGCGATGCCTGTGCTGATGTTGCAGGGCACGTTCTCGCACGAGCCTCCGGGCACACTGGATAACTTCGCCCTCATGGGCGGCGTTCATCAGATCCACGTTGCGGATCGCGTGTCTCAGGTCGCGCTCGTCGATGGGCGTTTCTGGGCATCGAAGGGACCTGTCTTCTCGGATGACGAACTGCGTCAGTTCATCGGCGTCATGCCCGAAGTGGTGTTCACCAGCCTGCCCACGGTCAACAAGGGCCAACTGGCTGCGAGCGTTGGCGCGCTCGAGGCCGGTACGGGACTGGGCGATGTGCTCGCCGCATATCTGGCGGCGGCGGGCCGGGTGAACAGGCAGCTTCGCGCAGCGGGGATTCGCACGGTGGGTGTCTCGCACGGCACGGTCAACGGCTGCACGACCGAGCACGGCGTGACGATGGCGGGCTTCGATCATGAGTTCTCGCTCACGGCGTTGTTCGAAGCCGAATGCGATGGCTTCATGCTCGGCCACATCCACAAGGAGCAGCAGTGGGAACGCGACGGCAGGCTGGTCGCATATCCTGGCTCGATTGGCCGGTTTCACTACGGTGAAGAGGGCGAGAAGGGCTATCTGTCGTGGGACGTTGAACCGGGCAGCGCGTCAGCCACGCTCGTCGCAACGCCTTCGCGACAGATGATCTGCATTGACTTCGACGGGCCACCGGACATGGCAAAGCTTCAGGAGCTCGCCGCGGACGCGGCCGACAAGTTCGTGCGCGTGCGCTGGCAGGTCGATGAGGAGCATCGTCAGGTAGTCGATCGTGAGGCGATCAAGGCGCTGTTTTCTGGCGCCGCCGGTCTGAAGGTCGAGTCGCGCGTATTGCCGGTGGTTCGCAGCCGTGCCCAAGGCATCAGTCTGGAGACGACCGTCGAGGGGAAGCTCGCACGCTGGTGCGAACTGGCCAGCGTTGACGCCAGCCCGCTTCAGGACCGGTTGCAGCTGCTCGCCTCCGGCGACGTGGAAGCGATCGCGGCCGGTGTGCTCGCGAGTCGCGCTTCCGGGCCCGAATCGCAGCCTGAATCGCCGCCTGAAATGCCGCCTGAAATGCCGGCGCTCGCCGCGGTGCTCACGCATCCCGCCGCATTGCTGGAGACGACGGACGAAGTCACGGCCGCACCGGTCGGGACTGATATGAAGGCGACCGCGACACCGGCGTCGCTCGACTGGCTCAACGACGATATGTTTGCGGCCTAGCCGCCATGGTGAGAGTGGCCCGTATGGCACTCTCGCGCGGAACACAGTCGTGTTCCGGAAGCCCGCCCGCTACGACAGGACCGCGGGCTTCTGGAACAAGGTTCACCCGCGTCCCTGACGCATCGATCGCAGTCTTCTGCATCCATCTTTTTCTATAACCGTTCTCCAGAACCTATACAAACCGCTGCGTAGCTGACTAAAGCTATGCAGCGAGCTTGCTGTCTGGTTCCTGCTTCACTGAGGCCGGTTTCACCGCCGTCTTGCGACGACGGCCAGAGCCTTCCTCTCCACAGGCTGAAACCGTGGAACTCACGGCCATGATCTTCAAATTGGTTGCCTTTGAAACGCAACGGCTCGCGCATGCGCATCCAGCCCAGATTGGAGATGCGAATGCGCGAACCATCGACGGAGAACTGATCGTTCGAAACGCTGAAGCGGTCATCGACGCCTTTCTTCCGGGGTGTCGGGTAACGATTCTGGCCCGAGAAGAAGCGCTTGAATGCTTCCCCGAGCTGGATGATCGCCAACTGCGGGGCGCACTTCGTGACGTCGAGCATCCACGGGAACTGCTCGCGCTTGACCGCGTTGAGTTGTCGGCGCAGCGCCATTTGCGATGGCTTGGGCTGTGTTTGGTCGGCCTTGTGCGCCTCGTATTGATGCTTCCACTCGGCCAGCGCCCAGTTGTACGCGAAACGCGCCGTGCCGGCCGCACGCGCGAGGTACGTCGCCTGAGCGTTGTTCGGATCGAGCGCGATTCGGTGACCGAGGATCATTGCTGAACGTTCTCGACCGCCTGACGCACGCCGTCGAGCAGTTTCTGATTCTTGCGTGAGCGCGCACCGTACAGACGCGCACTGAAAACCGTGATGATCTCCAGCACGTCTTTCGCGAGGTCCTCCTCGAATGTCGAATCGGCCCCCTTGTTGAGGATTACCACCTCGACGTTCTTCGCCTCGCAAATGGAGAACACCAACTCTGCCCCGAAGCGCAGGAGACGATCCTTGTGCGTGATGACCAGGCGTCCAACCGTGCCGTCAATTATGGAGTCGAGCAGGCGCTTGAGGCCCTTCTTGTGGTAGTTCATGCCCGAGCCGAGATCAGCAATCAGCTCGAACGTCCAGCCCTGCTGTGCGCAATACAACTCCAGGACCTGCTTCTGTCGCCGGAGGTCGTCTTTCTGATCGTGACTCGAGACACGTGCATACGCGATGGTCTTGCGACTGGCTTCTTCGGGGGCGCGAAACAACTCAGGTCGGATCTTCGCGAGGTCATAGCGGCGATGTCCGCCGACCGTATGCTCAGCCGTGAGACGGCCCGATGCCTCCCATCGGCGCAGCGTCGTGACTGACACTCCGAGCGAGCGCGCAGCTTCACCGATGCCAACAAATCTATCCATAATGGAAACATTGAATTAGATTTGGTGCGTTGTCAATCAAACTGTTTAAACCCTGGCGGGGATTCATCCCTTCAGGGGATGCACTCCGCCCATCTTCTGTGGAGTGTCATCATGTTTGGTCTTTATCCCGCCGGCGCCCAATGGGTCCGGCATTTCACTGCCAACCGCCCGCCGCGCGAGATCCAGAAGGTCCTCACCGACCACGCGGGTTATCGCGCAAGCATTTTTCATCGTCCCTTTGGAGAACATCGCGGCGCTGTCATTGCCCAGTCGGACCGCTTCCTGATCCTGACTGCTGCCGTCAACGCGGCAACGGCGGATCTGGCCGTTGTACCCGACGTGCAGTTGCAAAACCTGCTGTGGTCGTTCAACACGGGCTATGCAAACCAGTGGGGCTCACGCGAGTTGCTCGCGCTGACGGGCGTCGACAACTGGGACGCGCTTATCCGGCGTACCAGCGCGGTCTATGCCGCCGTCTGCAGGACCGTTGGCGAAGTCGTCGACGGGTCACTGGAAAAAAGGGCGGCGGAAGAGGCCGCCCGAGTGGCCACCCAGGCGGCTGCGAAGGCTGCTGAACCGCCTGCGCACGTGCCTGATCCGATCGTTGGAAGGATGTTTTCCAACGACGATGACGCGCCGTGGTTGCCATCGGACTATCTGTACGATGCGCCGCTTCAGGAGGTGCCGACATGCGCCCACTGAAACTGACGCTGACGGGCTTTATTGGTGTTCGTGACGGCATGAAGCGCGACACCATCACGCTCGATCTCGAATCGCTTCCGGCAGGCCTCATCGCGTTGACCGGTCCGAACGGTGCGGGAAAGTCCACGATCATGGATAACGTCCATCCGTACCGGATCATGCCGTCGCGGGCCGCGAAAGTGTCGGTGGATGCGTTCTCTTACTGGGACCACGTCTACGGCGTGCACGCGCTCAAGGAGTTCGAATGGGAGCATGGCGCTGTGCGATACCGCTCGTCATTCGCATTCCGCAAGCCCGGCAAGACGGGCAAGGCTGAGTACTACCTGGCCTGGCGCGACGCGGACGGAAACTGGCAGCCCATGCAGTCTGGGGACGGTACCGTCTCTGATGGCAAGGCGGAAACCTATGACCTGTGCGTCGAGTCGGTGTGTGGCTCGCTGGAGTCGTTCTTTACCAGCGTCTTTTCTGCGCAGAACCGGCGTCCGCTCGCATCGTATGGTGCGACCGAGATCAAGGCATTACTCGCGGAACTGCTGCATATCGATGACCTGCGCACGCTGTCGGCGAAAGCCGCCGACGTCGCCAAGGTGCTCAGTCGCGCGCTCGACACCACGCAACAGCAACTCGTTGCGCTTGGATCCAAACGCGATCGCGTCGCGCAGATCGATCAGGCCATCGCTTCCGATGCACAGTCCGTCGCCGCAACTCGCGAGAGCCGGGAGACGCTGAACGCAAAGGTAGCCACCCTGACCGACCAGCGCGCCGTTCTCGCTGCAAGGCAGACTGCCAATGCCGGTGCGCAGACCCGACTGAGGGAATTGGGCACGCGGCGAAGCCAGCTCGCGTCGGCCATGCAGGCGCTTTTAGCCGACGCACGCGCCGATGAACAGCGCCTGAACCAGCGGCGCGCTTCGTTGCGCACGTCCATCGCGGAACACAACGCAGTGATTGCGCAACGTGAAGCGATTCTGGGTGCCGCCACGGCACGTGATACCGCCCAGGCACGTATTGCGAGCGAGGAGGCGCGTGTCGAGCCGATCCAGAGGGAAATTTCTGCCCTCGAAGAGAAGCAGCTTGCGCTGACCGCGGCAACTTCCCGTCTGAACGGTCTGGAGTTGGAAGGCACGTCGAAGATGACGCTCCTGAAGTCGCTGGAACAGCAGGCGAATGTGATCAGTACCGTGCCCTGTGCCGGTCATGCGATGCACAACACCTGTCCCTTGCTTGCGCAGGCCCGTCAGGCGGACGTACAGGTTCAGGAGCACCGCATTTCGCTCACGAATCTGCGTGCGACGTTTCGTGCCAAACGCGATGAGGTCGCGCGGCTGACGCCTCAGGTGCAGCATCTTGCGGGCAGGCGGGCGGAGCTGAAGGCGGTCAACGATGCGATCGCGGCCGCGCGCCGTGACCTTCAGAAAGCTGTCGATCTCGCCGCACGCAAGCCGCTGCTTGATGCCGCAACCGAGGGTCTGGGCAAAGCCAGTGAAGAACTGGCCGCGCTCGAGACCGAGGAAGCCACGCTGCGTGCACGCCGCGAGGCGCAGCAGGCCCGTCTGTCGGAGGAAGCGAAGGAACTGGACGCGGAAGTCGCACGCCTCGGCGTCGACGACGTGACCGGTGCCATCGCCGATATCGACCGGCAGCTAACGCAGTGCCGCGAAGCCATCACCGCGGCCGATGCCCGGATCGAATCAATGATCCGCTCGCAGACGACGCGTGAGGTCGAGCGACAGTCGATCGCAAAGGAGCTTGCGGGATTCGACGCGACACAGTCGCGTGCGAACCGCATCTCCGATGAGATTGCCCAGTGGAAGCTGCTCGCGAGAGGCCTCGGCAACGAAGGCGTGATTGCATTGACGATCGACGATGCGGGCCCCGCCCTCACGAAGATGGTGAACGACCTGTTGCTCGCATGCTACGGCATGCGCTTCACGGTCGAGATCCAGACGCAGCGGGCGCTGGCGAGCGGTGAACTGCGCGAGGGGTTCGAAATCCTCGTGCATGACGCCGATCACGACAGCACCAAGGCAGTCACGGTGATGTCCGGCGGCCAGAAGGTCTGGATCAACGAGTGCCTGACGCGCGGCATCGCCCTGTATCTGGCAAGCAATGCTGGCCAGCCCTACCAGACCCTGTTCAGCGACGAGTCCGATGGTCCGCTCGATCCGCAGCGCAAGCTGCAGTTCATGCGGATGAAGCGGGAAGTGCTGCGACAAGGCGGGTACGAGCGGGAGTTTTTCATCTCGCAGACGCCTGATCTGGTTGCGGAAGCGGATGCAGTCATTGACGTCGAGGCGCTCGCTGCGTGAGCGCCGTCATTTCTCTTCATTTCTTGACCCTGTGGGGAACGTCCCCACAGGGGCGTTCCCTTGTCTTTTTTAGAACGAGGAATCCCATGCAAAACCTGTTGTTGCTGCTCATCGCAGCAGGCAGTTCGTCACTGTGCGCGTGCACGACTCAACCCGTGGCACACGTTGAGCCGGCCAGGCCCGCACCGGCGATCGTTGTCCGCAAGCCGCGAGGCGAGCCGGGCGACTTTGTTCTCTGCAAGGATGGTCGCGTCCTGGTCTTCCCGGCCGCGCATCCGCAAACCTGTTCCTGATCTCGCGAAGCCCGGCCTCGAAAGAGCGTCAGGGCTTCGCGCGCAAACATGGAGGTAACCATGAAGAAACAGATCGCAGCCGCAACCGTGATCGGGGCAATGCTTGCACTTGTATGCCTGCTCTGGGAACAGCAGTCGCTTGCTGCGCTTCACAAACATCCGACGCGCGTACCAGCCAATAGTCTGTCGCCATTCGACCGGCAACTTCGTCGCGCCTGACTGCCGCCATCGAAATTTTCTTTACCCCGACCGGGCAGACCTCCCGGTTGGGGAGGTCTGCCCGGCATTCTTTAAGGAGCCGAAATTGACCTTCTCATGCAGTGATTTTCTAGACGATGTCATGCGCAGTCTCGTTCACTCACAGGCGATCACTGAGGCCGAAATTCCTGCTGATGATCCCGGCAAAGCCGCAGACGTTGCGACAGCGGCAATCGTGGCGATGCATCGTGCAGGCCTGTTCGCACGCTTCATGCGCGAGCTGCTGAACGCAGTCGAAACGTTAGGAGCGGTCGCTGAGGCCCACGGTGTCGACGCGCTGGTCTTCCTGTTCGATCTGCAGGCGGCGATTCTCAACGATACTTCTGTCGATGCGCACGCAGGCATCGACGGTCGCATCGTCGAACTCGTATCTCAACTGCCGTCGGCCGCCGAATGGATGAAGCATATCCGGAAGGAAGGGCATGAGCTCGACGCTCGCTTTGGGGCTACCGCTCTGCTGGAGAGCCGCAGAGTGCTGGAAAGCGGAGATTGTCGATCGCCGGACCACGAGTTCAAAAACTTCCACCGGCTGCTTTGCGAGCGCTTCGAGTACCCTCACGATGAGACTGACTGGAGGCGCGATCAGCTTTCGCTGATCGAATGGATCGCGAATCGCCAGTCGACCCCGGTCAGTGTGCAGCCTGTTCCGACCATCCGGGTCAGAGCGGACGGCGACGCGAATTTCTATCATCTTCTGGACGGCGACGACTGGGTTGCCGCCGTGCAGATGAATGGCAGGTTCACGGTGCCGATGCAGGAAGCCATGTTGCAGAAGTTTGCCGGGGTGTTGCGCAATCCATGCGGTCCTCACTCGCCGGACATGAACAACGCGGTTCCTCATCATGTCCGGGACCGGGTGAAGTGGGCGCTGAGCCGGTTGCGTGAACATGAAGCCGCGCTTCAGGGAGTTCAGCTGGCGCGCGGGAACGGCCATTTCCTGGCACTGGAACTGAAGGATCGGGAAGAGGCGATCAGGCACGCAATGGAAAGGATTAGCGAATTTCGGGGCATGGCTGCGAAAAATGGTGTGGATGCTGAAGCGTTTATCCATTCCATTGGCGGTCTTCCCGATCTGGAGAGGTTCGGATACCGGACCAGCTAACCGGTACTACCGTGAAACCGCCCGTCGAGCGTCCCCGTCCTGGGGTCCGCCCGACGGGCATTTCTTTTGGTGCTCGCGCAGTCGGCGCCGGAGTTGCGGGTCGTCTCCGGTCGAAAGAGACCACTTTTTCCGCATCTTTTCCCATGGCCACGCTCGCGCACTGGAATTACCCTGTGTGAATCTTCTGCGCCACTGGCGCATCGACCAGCCCGCCTCGCGGGCTTCTTTTTGTCCCCTTGGGAGCTTCTCCCACAAGGGGAAGGCTCCCGTCCTACTGGAGCCATCATGAAAAGCATTCAACGCAACGCCAGTCGTTACCGTTCTGCTTCCTGGGAGCGGGTCTGCGCAGCATCTACCCGGGTTCCCGCGGATTTCGGGCGTCACTTGCGTGACATCGCTCGCCCGCTGCAGATCGCATATCAACGTCTCATGTCTTCGTATGACGGTCATCCAGCCGGTATCGAGTGCCGTATGGCGGATCGCGAGTCGTGGGCTTTCGCACTTCCGGATGCGTCAGGCTCAAAGGCCTGGCGCATTCAGCAGTTCGACCTGGACGGGTTCATCGGTCATCTTTGCTTCGACTCCCTCAACGAGGCGATCGAAGAAATGCTCCGCATGGGCTACTGCGTGACCGATCCCGGAGCACTCGATCGCATCGGAGCGACCGACCGATGGGCACGGGGCGTACGCCGCGCAGCCATCATGCAGAAGCACCAGCAGGGGCTTGTTACCTACCGCCAGATGGTCGAAGAATTATCGGCCCTCCCTGCCTGACTTTACTAACCCCTACGGGACACGCTCCCGAGGGGGCGTGCTCCATCAAACCGGAGCCAATCATGTTTGATGAAATTCTTGAAAATATGGAGGCGGCAATCGCCGTCCTCATGGGCCTGATCCGTGCCGGCCATCCGTTGTGCGGCACGGCCAGCGGCAAGGATTCGACGTGCGCGACGATTCTCATGCTCGAAGCCGTGCGCCGCGTCGCGGATGAAGGCCTCGCCCAACCCGCGCACTACATTTCATCGGCCAACACTACCATCGAAAACAGCAGTCTTGCGCGGCATATCGAGACCATGCTGGAAGAGGTCGACGAGCACGCGGCCGCATATGGGCTCGGCGTGACGACGCTCATTGCCACGCCGTCGCTGGCGATGCAGTTTGTCGTTTCCACCATCGGCCGCGGCACATTGGTGCGAACCGTGGAAAACGGCGTGCGTGCCGGCAAACGCATCAGGGCATGCGCGACTTATGTTGACCCGTCGAGTGTAAACTGACTCGTCGACACGCTTACCACAAGGATCTGAAGCTATCGCGATTCGCGAGTCAGGCGGAAATGTCAACAACTTTGCGCTTACGGCCATTGGTAGGTGGATTTTGTTGACGGTGCTCGTCACAGCGAATGCGGCGGGGGTGCAACTGGATTCCCGTGCGTCGCTGACCGGCCCACTTTCTGCCGCTCGCCTGTGTCATGCGGTGGTCGTTTGAACGACCGGTCGACTCCGAAATCCGCCCGATACCCAATGTGCAGTCGTCGGCCACAGCCGACATTGGGCCGGGCTGAGTTCTACGTCAGCAATAAGGCGGATTGCTGACGGTCGTGGCACCGACCAGCCGAACGACAGCTTCCTCGATCGGCGAACTCACACTCCCGTTAAGGGTTACTCGATGCCTGCCATCGGCCACAGGGATGTGATGGCGCCTCTGCGCGGGTTGGCAGGCGTCGAATAAGCCTTCTATGAGAAGAAGTTTGTCAAGGTGTTTGATCGGTTGACTGGTAGCTCATTGGCCGGAAGTTCAGCGCCTCCAGATCTGAGACCGCCGTGGAGCGTGAAGGGGGCGAACTTTCCGGTCTCTATCGCTGCTCAATTGCTGAGGTCTACTCTTCGCTATGGGTGGAAGCCGTTCGTTGCGCTCGTGAGACGATCCAGCAATCTCACTACCTTCTATCCGCTGGCGCGTGGCCAGCCTCATCCTGCATGCGCGTTACGCTGGAGCTTTTCCAGGACCATGCCCCATCTCGAGAATCGGTTACGTAAGTAACCTGGCTTATTCACGGGCATGGTTCGCTTCAAATTAACTGATGCGAGGCGTTTCGGACCCTTGCATCGTTGCGCGGTTGCGAGACCCCCCCTCACGACTCAGATTGATTTCAACTGTGCCCCTTTGGGTATTACGCCATCCTTCAGGTAGTGCCACAGCGCAATCGCGAGGCGCCGCGCCACCGCGACGATTGCAATGCGCCGCGCACGGCGGTTGGGGCCGGTGCCCTGCGTGCGCTGGTTGAACCACTGCGTCAGCGCACTGTCGGGCTGGTAGCGGATCCACTCCCACGCCATCTCGACCAGTAACGCGCGCACCCGCCGGTTGCCTTGCCTGCTGATGCCCTGGTCGATCTGGCTTTGGCGGCTGTCGTAGGGCTGCGGCACCAGTCCGACACAGGCACCCACTTGGCGGCGGTTGTGAAACTCCCGCCAGAATAGCTCAAGCGCGAGGCGTGACGCGCCCACTTCGCCAATCCCTTTGAGGCGCGCCAGTCATCGCATCGCTTGCGCGCAGATGCCGGCACGCTTGCCTGTCGTGTCTTCTCCAGCGTCGCGAGTTGCTGCTGGGCCAACGCCAGCCGTTCGCACTCGCGCAGCAGCCGCTCGCGTAATTCGATTGGCAGCGGCGCTCCGTCGTGGCACCTGATTTCGTCACGGGCGAGGCGGTCGGCGAAGTGCTTGTGATCGACTTCATCCCAGCAGCCGAGCGTGATCAGTAATTTGCGCATGCGGTCGCGGTGCTGCAGCACTTCCTTCTGCAATTCGCCGCGATCGCGCATCAGCTGGCGCGACGCTTCGTCCTGTGGTGAGGGCACGTGGACCACGTGCATCCGATCGCGCTCGCCGCGCAGCCACGCGCGTAGATTGATGACCAGCGTGATAACATCGAGTCGGTCCGTCTTGGCGCGCCGCCTGTGACGCTCCACGGGAATGCTCGCGGGATCGACGACATGACATTCGATCCCGCGAGCCTGCAGAGCGCGGCAGATCCAGAACGCGTCCTGGCCGGCCTCGTAACTCGCCACAACGCGTGTCTCCAAAGGTAGCGACCACTGCAGCTTCTGTTGTTCGATCACGTCCAACACGGCTTGCAGGCGAGTGGCGGCATGTGGCTGCGCTACCGTATGCACCGCAGGCTTCTCGCGCTGGCCGTCGTGAAGCGCGATCTTCCACTTTGCCGCCGCAAGTTCCAGCGAAACTGCGAGCACGACTGCTTCGGAATATGTCGTGCGTGCCTGATCCGTGCGCATGATCCTCTCCTTTGGGTAAGGCTCCTACGGCTGATTTTACGATCCACCGATTGCGCGACTCTCTGCTACATAGGATCTCGATGGAGGAAACCGCGGGGCGCGCCGATGCGCCCGGAGCTTCGCGGCTATGGCGATTGATGGGCCAGGATGCTCAGCGGTGCCGGATGCGGCGCGTTCAGGCGGGATGCAGGACGGGCACTGACGCGATGACGAAGCGGTGCTGAGGTGCGATCGCGATGATGACGCGGGCACGCGAGGCAGGTCGCGAAGTGATGTGCGCGAGCGTCCGCTCGTGGGTCGCATTGACGCGAAGCCGACGTTCGACATGCAGATCGAGGAACCGCGGTGCTCATGTCTGCCCCCGTCGCATCGGTGGTGCCCGGATCGGGGCGCTGCGCGCGAGGATGTCGATGACGATCATTGGCGCGCCGCAGTGGTGGCAGATAAAGGTGGGCCGGCGTTCAATGAGAGCGTCGTCTGGTGACGGGCTGAGCCTGGGTGCAACATGCAGCAGTTCGCGCACCTTTGCGAGATTGGCTCGACGCACCGGGTTGGCAAGCAGTCCATAGTGACGGATACGATGGAAGCCGCTGGGCAGGACATGGAGCAGGAAGCGGCGCATGAATTCGCCGGCCTCGAGCGTCATGGTCTTGTAGCGGGTGCGCCCCTTCGCGCGGTATTCCTTCCAGCGGAACGTCACGCCGCGCTCGTCGAAGGCGACGAGGCGCTGGTTGGAGATGGCAACGCGGTGCGTGTAGCGTGAGAGGTACTCGAGCACGGCCTTTGGTCCGGCGAACGGGCGCGTGGCGTAGACCACCCATTCGCAGGTACGCAGCGGTGCCAGCCACCGGGCAAAGGTGGCGGGGTCCGCGAGCCCGGTGTACTCGCCGAAGAACTGCAACTGGCCATGCCGGTGGGCCACTTCGAGCGCGTCGAGGAAGCGGCGCCGGAACAGGCGTGAGAGCACGCGCACCGGAAGGAAGAAGCCGGGCCGGCACGCAATCCAGCGCTCGCCATCGGGCGCGAGTCCGCCGCCGGGTACGATACCGTGCACATGCGGGTGATGCGTGAGTGCTGAGCCCCAGGTGTGCAGGATGAGCGTGGCCCCGATCCGGGCGCCGAGGTGTCTGGGATCGGCGGCGATCGTGCGCAGCGTGTCGGCGGCGATGTCGAACAGCAGGCCATAGATGACCCGCTTGTTGTACCAGGCGATCGCACTGATGGCGGCGGGCAGCGTGAAGACGACGTGGTAGTACTCGACCGGCAGCAGATCGGCCTGACGTGCTTCGAGCCAGCGGTGTGCGGCACTGGCCTGGCACTTCGGGCAATGGCGGTCCCGGCACGTAATGGAGTGCGCTCCATTACGTGTGTTATGGGGAGTCCTGGATAACAGGGAGTCCGAAACCATGTTCGGCTCGACAGACCGAACAATCCTGTATTTTTACTCCCCATTAAAACACGTCC
>NZ_JBFRCK010000045.1:0-39286 GCF_040965775.1 Paraburkholderia sp. BR10954 | reverse complement strand
TAAAGCCAGACCACGATAGCAACGGAGGGACGTGTTTTAATGGGGAGTAAAAATACAGGATTGTTCGGTCTGTCGAGCCGAACATGGTTTCGGACTCCCTGTTATCCAGGACTCCCCATAACACACGTAATGGAGCGCACTCCATTACGTGCCGACATCGCGCCTGCCCGAAGTGCCAGTCGCTCGCCCGTGCGCAATGGCTCGAACGTCGGCGCGCGGAACTCCTCTCATCGGTCGAGTACTTCCATGTTGTCTTCACGCTTCCCGAACCCATCGCTGCGCTCGCCTTGCAGAACAAGAAGACGCTCTACGATCTGCTGTTTCGCGCCAGCGCCGAGACGCTGCGCACGATCGCCGCCGATCCGAAGCACCTGGGTGCCGAGATCGGCTTCATCACAATCCTGCATACGTGGGGGCAGAATCTGCTGCATCATCCCCATGTGCATTGCGTTGTGCCAGGCGGTGGCATCGCCCCGGACGGCGAACGCTGGATCGCCTGCCGTGCGGGCTTCTTCCTGCCCGTGCGGGTGCTCTCACGGCTCTTTCGCCGATTGTTTCTCGAACAGCTGCGCCGCGCGTTTGACGCCGGCGCGCTGCGCTTCCATGGCCAGCTTGAGCCGTTGCGTGACCCGCGAGCGTTCGCCGCCTGGCTCGCGCCCGCTGCTCACGCGGATTGGGTCGTTTACGCGAAACCACCGTTTGGTGGCGCCGAACACGTGCTCGACTACCTGGGCCGCTACACCCATCGCGTCGCCATCTCCAATAACCGGCTGCTTGCCTTCGACGAGCGCACCGTGCAGTTCCGCTGGAAGGACTACCGGCACGAGGCCAGGCAAGGGACCATGACGCTCACGGCTGAAGAGTTCATTCGCCGCTTCCTGCTGCATGTGCTGCCCGAGGGCTTCAAGCGCATCCGCAGCTACGGGTGGATGGCCAACTGCCACCGGTCCGACAGGCTCGCTACCTGCCGGCAACTGCTCGGTGTCGAGGCTCCCGCCGCTGCGTCAGCCGAGCCCAGCGAAGACTACCGTGACCACTACCAGCGACTGACCGGCAAGTCGCTGCGCAACTGCCCCGTCTGTGGCAGCGGCCACATGCTCCGTATTGAAAGTATGCCCGGTAACCTCCCACGAGCCCCGCCAGGTTCCGTCCATGCGCACTAGTTGCCAATGCTCCTGTTTCTGTACACGTTTGCCTATCCCGACGAGGCAGGCGCGGCTGCACTCGTACCTTCGATTCGTCGCAGCACCCACATGGCACAAACGTCAAAGCGTTTGCCCGCGGCTCACTACATTTGTGCGTCTCTCGCCACGCCGGCGTCACGCGATTGTGTCGAGCACCAGTGCGATACCTCACCACGGACCTCGCAAATTACCGCAGCAGTCATGCAATGCCCATAGCGGTCACCGCCTGCGGAGCGGTTTAGTGCAAACGGTTTTTTAGTTACCGACCGCGGACTGATCTCAATCGGCCTGGTGACGCGCCTGTAGCCGCGATCGCTAACGAAAAAACGCTCTGCATTATCTTATGGCCAACGCAGGAAACGGCCTCAAGAAAACGCCGATCGTTCCTATTCCGCAGTTGCATAGGAGTGCCACGTATATTTTCAATATTTAACCGCGACGCCCAGCACATTGCCACGCCCGATGCGCGGTTGAGTTCCCATAGTGCGTGGGCGTCCGACACGTCTGTAGCCTCGTTCTAAGAGACGGAAACGCGGCGCTGAATGGCAGCGCGAGGCTTCACTGGACGGCATTGAGGTAATGCTTGATCGCAGTGACCCCTGCTATGTATTCGACGACTGCAGGAGCGTCCCGCTGCATGCGTCGGACATACAGTTCTAGGATTTCGACGGCAATTGGGCGGTCTGTTTGGATCTGGGCGGTATCCCGCACACCGCAAGATCTAGTGTTTCTACGACTCGGCAGCAGCGAAACCCGCGGGGTGCCGAACGGGTAATCGTCGCAGTTCGACGACATCCGCGGGTGGCAAACTGCCCTCTTCTTTGCAGGGCGGTTTGTGGCGAAGCGATTGGGAGCCGTTACGCGGACTGACGGTTAGTTGCAACTTCGCCCCGCCGACGTGGGTTGACACGTTTATTTACGCAGTTGAGACAGATGTAATACGTTCTACGCGAACTGCGTGGTCAATGGCAGCGCATGGCACCGTGTACTGTGCGGGATCGACTGTCGCTTCGGACTGACTGCGCAGTTCAACTTCTGGCGAATCACTCAACCGGTTTTGCGACGACCGAAATTTGATGACATGAACGGCACATCGGCCTGAAGGACAACTTGGGTATTAAATAGGCCTCTCGAAGCCGAGACAGTTTTAGGACCTTCAGGCGCGGACCTCATCGTGGCGCGGGGCGTGATCTCCACGATCGACGCCGGACAGATTTAAGCGAGCCTGCAATGACATCGAAAATCGTGATTGCAAAAATGGGGGCGACTACCATAGATTTAATACGTTCTACGTCACGGCCAAGGCGGAATGACAGCATCGGCTATTGCTCGCCGCTTGAATTCGAAAACCTGCTTGCGAAAAATCAACTCTCATCGCAACGCGAGTTGTCCACCGGCGAGCAGCGTCATAGTCGTACGGCTGCGGACAACCCGCGATTCAACGCTTTACGGAGGATCAGTACCGCATTAAACCCAACTGCAAATCTATCCGTTGAAGCGGTCATCCCTCAGCCCCGCAAAAGCGGCAGACCGCTTGCCTTCACGTTATTGGTCCGATCGTGAGTTCGTCTGGCGCCCAGGAAATGTGGCCGCAAAAACGCAACGACTCCTTTATTGGGCTCTTAGAAGAGCCCAGTTTGCCTCTCGTCCTGCGCTGGCGGCAAAGAGGCTCGGGCGCGCCGGGCCCCGCCGCGACGCGCGAGTCGGCGCACATGAGCTACGAGCTCGGCGCGCGCATCGTCGGTCACCAATACGAGTGCATAAAGCTGTACGCCGTCGGGCCTGCGTTCGGGGCGCGCCCGCAGCGAAGCGCGCAACGCGAACCGACGTGCGCGGTCAAGCAACTGCGCTCGGCTCATTCCGGGCCAGCACGCGGCGACGAATTGGGATACAGGCGCCGGGAGCGATTCAGGTGCGCAATTGGCGGGCAGCGCCAGAGCCACGAGTTCGAGGCGATAGGCCATGCGAAGCGAAGAAGTCCGGACCATATAATCTTGGCGGAAACTGTGTTGCGCGACAACGGTCTCGCTGCGCTTTTCATCAAGCAATAACGGTCTTGGAGAAGTCGCTCGTTACTAGGTCTAAGTCTAGGCGGCTCGCCTGGAACGACGTTGGTTCGCCCGCCGTCTGGTAACCACCCATAAGTAACAGTTATTCATCGCAGGCTAGGTCCGCTACAAATTACGTATCATTCACTACGATAGAATCAAACGGCGCCCAGACGCCATCGTTTTACGACCGCACAATCAGTTTTTGCCCTCCTTAGCAAAAATCCGCCGTGAAACAAATGCCGGAAACAGCGGGGAGGCATTGACGGACGGGGCTTCCAAGCAATTGAAAACAGTTTCGCAATGTTTCACGAAAGTACCGCGTCCGCCGCCGCGAAGTTTCGTGGCTCCCGGCTATAGGATTGGGCCCGTGAGAACGGCGTTCATTTAGTTATACCAGGTAAATTGCCACAATTAACCCAGTACCGATTTCTTTTTCCCACGGAACCAACCGCGCTCCAAACTTTCTGCCCCCTGCGCGACGGACCCACGCCGCAACTCTATCGCTGCCCGGGGCAGGCTCAGGAGAAGCGTTTATCCTGCCAAACAGAAACCCGTTGCGACGGAACGTGTGCCCCACGCGCTGCTGCGCAGTGCTGCCGTCGTTGCACGCAGGCATTGAGCGTCACGTTCCGCCCCGAATAGTCCTCGAGCACCGTCAATGATGAGCAGCGTCGTACGTTGTGCGGCCTAACCAGCTTTTTTGAAAGCCGTGTCCGAGAGCTTCTTGCGCTGTGGATGCTCGAAGCACGGTCGTCTGATAGCGGCTACGGGTGCCGCTTCGTCGATCAGGCCGTGGCAATGCGGGGTGTAGATAGCGGTGCACCTCAGTGTGACCAAGCTCGCGCAGACGCCTTGCTGATCTTTTGTCGGCCTCAGCGAGAATGCCCCTAGAAATTCTAGTATCCGCTGATCCACTGGTCGTGTTGCTGGCAGGCACTGACCGGCGCGATTTGTGTCGTTGTATCGCACGAGAGTCGAGGACCTGAGCCAAGTGACTTGCAGAAGGACAGCGACGCAGCGCTCGCGGACCGCTCGTCGCGTTTGGCCGGCTGTACCCGGCGACAAGCGGTCCGGGTGTAATGAAGCACGTCACGATGGAGAGATTGCGATGCTGTCGGAACTGCGGAGTCAAGCATCCGCCTGCACGCCTACGGATTCGGGGCTTGCTCCGGAGTGTCACCCTAGGGAGCCGATTCGCCCGAAATCATCGCGGACCGCGCTTGTATCACCCTGTGCGGCGCACTGGCCGCAGCAAGGCTGCATGCGATCGTGAGCTGGTATCGGCAAACTCAAGCAACGCTCGGCGTGCTTGCACTGATGCGGGAAAAGATGAGCAAAAACCTGATGGAGATCGGTGCGCACTCATCATCCGTGCCTTGGTGATATTCGAACGCATCGGCCGCGTGACAGCAGAGCTGAGCGGCACCCACGGATAAATCGTAGAACGGGCCATTCCAGGTTCCGAGTGATGATATCTCGGTGCGTGCGTATCTGTATCACTGGCCCGAATCGCGAGACGCCGCGTCCCTGTCAGAACGAGTTGGAGCGACACCTTCTCAGGTATGTATGCCGTGAGCACATCGCGATGTCGAGCATTGGGAGCCACGCGGGCGATCGCCACGAGGAGTTCAGTGCCAACTCGGATCTAGATGGGATCGGCAAGGGCAAACTGAGGCGTTCATTGCGGCAACGTCCGCTTGCCGGCCCGCTTTCGCCGGAGTTGCAGCGCTCTGGGGTGCTGGTGCTACTTGGTTCTCAGAGCCGCTGGCAGCCGTGCAGAATCTATCCAGCAAACCCTGGGTGGTAGGCGATCTCCTGGCTATCGGCCAGAATGAATGTCACATCGCCATCGACAAGACGCTGCCCCAGTTGCTCTAGCGTCGCTCCCCGCGCCAGACGGCATCCCCGCCCGGGTGTGTGAGCGTTACACCGAGCCAGCGTCCAGCCGCCCGCTGTTGCCGAAAATGACTGCGGTCGCGGCGCGTCCGAAAGGGAAGTCGACGTCTTGTGCACGCGCTGGGCGTTCGTGGCCACGGCGTCGTGCTCAACTTGACGGTCTGGCGCTTTTGTCGTCCGTCGTCGTGCGGAATACGGTCGAGGCAAAGGTAAACCATGTGGGTGACCGCGGGTTGCTCACCGGGGACAGGTTCGGGTCGAATTCGCTTTTGGACGTCCAGACCTCGACGGTCTCAAGAACACTCTGATGCTGTTGTGAAAGGCATCACGAAAGTCTGCCGGCGTCGACTACAACTTACGGTCTCTCGACGAGGCCCGTTGTCTACGTGGCTTTTCTTCCCGCTGGCGTTGTTGCTGGTAGGAACGCGGTTGGAAATGCTCGCCGGGCAGGCTGGGTTCTACGACCACCGTGTTCCTACTAGGAACACGCCGAGGCGACGGCACGGTCCGCTTCCGACCGGGCCACTGCCTGTCCCTACCAGCCGCTCAACTATGCTGGGTGACGGGACTTACCGGCCAATCGCTCGCGCCACCGCACGAGTCTCCGAGTCATTTGAATTCGGCCGGCGACATCGTCGCAGGCCGCGCGCTGGCGGCGCAAGCGTTGAGCACCATCACGAAGTCTTCTGCGACCCGAATAGGCCAGACAGCCGCTCGTGCTCTTGCTCCTTGCGATCGGCACCATGTTCGCAGTAGGGACACGGAGCTCGTGACCGCTCCCGGGCTCCGTACAACCCGCGGTCCGGGTTCGTCTCCGCCGCCGCTTTTCTGAGCTTCCGCGCGACGCCACCGTGCGCTTTCCTTGTGTTATCTATGATTTGTGTTCCCTGGACGACACGCGAAGATCTGACGGAGTCTCATTCCGCGCTCGTCGGGGTAGGTGCAACCGTGAGACCTAGTGAAATGACTCGCCGACCGAGCAGGGCGACCTGTGAACGTAGGCTGACAGACGTACCCTTTTCTTTGCCGGACTCCGGAGCAGCGTGTTCCTGGTAGGAACACGGTCAAGGGTAAGGTTCGGCGCCGTGCCATTCCGACGACAAAAGATGCGACCGTGAACTATCGCTTCTCACGCAACTGGGCACTTCGCAGTAAAACCCACCGTTGCGAGCGACGTGGGAAGCGTGCGGCCGCACATCGATTTTCGGTGCGCCTGATGGCGTCGCGGCGCTGGTCGACCGGACGGGCAGCTCGCTCCTCTTCGCCCGTCCAATGTGTTCCTACCGGGAACACGCACATCCGAAAGGCAGCGCGATACCAGACCTGCTACCCCCAGAGACCAGAACCCGTGTTCCTAGTAGGAACAGATCGCGTTCCCCTCGTCCCGGCGTCGGTGGTGTCCGGCGCCGTGCTTGGCGCTAAGACACGTCCCGCTGATTGCTCGATTCGATAGGGCGGAGCCGCTAGGTGAACACACGAAAAAAACCCCTCCGAAGAGGGGTATTCGCGTCCGCTCGTTACGATTACGGGATATCAGCGAACAGCTCATTTATCAGCGACCGGATGCGTTCCTCCTGTGCCTCGGTCAAGATGGCGCTCTTCAGCTTGACGGTGAAGCTCACTGAATCCTTCGTTATGCTGCCCGCGTGAGCCTTACCTGCATAGACCTTATGAATGTCCCGATTCGTGGTGGGCGGCGCGGCTCCGCGTCGGAGCATGGACCCCTCTAGAAGCTTCGCAAATTTACTCTGCTCAAGGCTACCGCTCACCAGTTGCCTCCAAAGATCCGCCGCGACTTCGGACGCCGACTGACCGAATTTCTTGAGCACCGTGTTGGTGTCGCTCGCGGCGTTACCGCTAAAGAGTCCTGGGCTCCGCTCGAGGTCTTCGAGCATGAACGTCGGAAGGTTCTCGAACGCCATGTAGCGGTAGAGCGAGCTGCGGCTAAGGCCCATCGCTTCCGCCATTTTCTTCCGGTCCGGAAACTCCTTCTCGGCCCGGCGCATCGCCTTCCCGATCTCGTAGTCGGTTAGGTCTTCCCGGCTAATATTCTCGGTCAGCGCCATGACGGCCATATCGGCGTCGGTGACATCGACAATAATGACCTTGATGTCTTCGAGTTCAAGCAGCTGATGCGCGCGCCAACGACGCTCACCAGCAATCAGCTCGAAGTATTCTTCGCCGTCCTGCAACGTAATGCGACGGACCAGTACCGGCTGCATCAATCCTACTTCCCTGATGCTCTCCGCAAGCTCCCGAAGTTTGGCTTCGACGAATCGGGTTCGAGGCTGCCAGGGATTTGGTCGAACCTTGGCTACAGGAACAACGCTCTGCGCCCCTTGCGCTTCAAGTTCTGCAATGCGCTGCTCAGCCTGAGTCAGCTTGGTCATCAAGCCAATGCCTGTTTTGGGCCGGTTGTTGTCCCCTGTCGGCTCTTCAATGTGCCTTTCCGCGGCCGGCACCAAATTCTGCGTGTTTGCCTTAAGGCGCTCGCGCATGTTCATTCTGTAGTCCCCCACTTGTTGGCGTAAAAATCGTCCATCCAGCGGCAATACTCTTCAAGAGGCTCGCGAATACGGGCAAGCGTCTTGTTGCCGCCCTCCCATTTCGATACATCGAAAACAGTCGATAACCCCACCGCGCCTGTGCTCATCACCGAGCTTGCCGGCACTTCGGTCTGGCTCATCCAGTGGCCATATGCTGCCTGCACCCAGCTGCGAACGATCGGGGCCGAGGAGGTCGAACTGTTGTCAACGCGCGAAAGCAGGATACTGACGAAGTCGAACTTCTTTTCGCTGTCGCCGCCTTCTCGGAAAGCCGGCGTCATGTCATTGAAGAGGCTCCAGAACGAGACCGAACTGATGAAGTCCAGACTTTCCGGAACCAGAGGCATCACCATGCCGTCCGCCGCCATTAGCCCATTGATCGTCAGATATGAGAGCGACGGCGCCGTATCGAGAATGATGTAGTCGTACTTCCGGCGCAGCGGCGCCAACCCGTCACGAAGAATGGACCAGAACTTGTATCCCTTCACTGTTTTTACTTGGGAGGGAATCCAGAACTCAGCCGCGAAAAGTGTTGGGTGGGCTGGAATGACATCAATCCCGTCCCAGTACGTCGGCTGCACAACGTCTCCGAGTTCGACGTCGTTCGGTTGGTAAATGAAAGGAAGTACTGTATCGTCCTCGCCCAACATCTTCTCCGCATATAGGCCGCACAGCTCAGTGAGCGACGCCTGCGGGTCCAGGTCGACCAGCAATACCTTGCGCCCGCGCAGGCTAAGCCCTTGCGCAATGCACATGGTGGTGGTGGTCTTGCAACTGCCACCCTTGAAATTCGAGGTGACAACGATTCGTCCCGCTGCTTCGCCTTTCTCCAGCAGCGGTGACCTTTTAATCGGAGAGACTTGCTGGACCCACGCCCGCGTCTCGGCAAGGCTGAAATTGCGGATCCGGCCATTGCCCTGGACCTCTCCTTGCGGGAGCGTGCTGCCTTCCCGAGTCGCTAGGTAGTGAAGCCTCGCGCGGTCGATACCGCACATCTCCGCCACCTGAGTAGACGTGAATGTCGGAGCATGCTTCCGCGGATTGGGCGTCAGAATGTCCTTCCTCAGGTCGCGCGTTAGCTGATCGAGTTTCTTCGAAAGTTCTTCCACGCCGTCAAGAGTGACGGTTCTATTGAGTTCGGGAAATTCACTCTTCACTAGCATATTCAACGCTCCCCTCGAAATTCTTGATGTTGCGTAGAATAAGCGATGGAGGGAAAAACTTCATCCTTTACTTTAAGTTTTTGAAAAAAACCGACGCGTCAGAACGCGCTGTAGAGGCTTGAGAGGGTCCCGCCCATATGCTTGCAACGGCGGAATGATGATCCTCGCCAGCAGCCCATAACCCCCATCCCTGGAGCTGACCCAAAATCAAACGGGCGATGTAAGGCGTTTGAAGTCGCAGAAATCGCAGAAATGGCGTATTCAAAAGCGCAAGTCCTCGTTCGGTGAGCTTCCAACGGACCAGCGGTTCCCCGATGTGCTCTTCCATAGAAGGGCAAAGACACCAAGATTGTTGTTGCAGAACGTTCGCCCAACTCAAGGTCACTAGGATTGTGCGATGTCCCGTGCACGGGGAAGGCAAAGTCACCGAAATTGTCGGCTTCAGCCATTTTGCAGGCTATCTAAACGGCGGTACCCATGCTAAGGCGTACAATTCTTGTGACCTTTCTCGGCTAAGAGAACGCGCAAACGCCCCTTGGTCGCGGCTTTTCTGCAAACACAGGGTGTACTACCAACAATTCCGGTGACTTTTCGTGCCTCGTCATAGGCGCTCCTACAATTCTGGTGACTTTGCCGCCGGAGGTATTGGCGTCAGCAACCGCTCACGGGAGGCCCCAGACCATTGCAATTCCCAACGGCATCAATGACTTAACATGCATTCGCCCCGGCAATTTCTATTGCCGCAGAACTCCACTCGGATTGCAGAGGCTGCCGAGCGCCACCGCGCGGACCTCAAGCGGCAGATCTCCACAATTTCGGTGACTTTTCGCCCAGACCATGTCTCACGTCGATCCTACAATTTCGGTGACTTTGCCAAGTTAAGGGCCCTCAAGATCGCGGAGGGATCTGCAATCTTGGTGGACCTTGCCACGCCACACACGACAAGTCCACTCGCGAACCCTTGACGCAACAGGGGTCTTGACGTACGCAGTGTGCGCTGACGGAAACAACTTTGGTGACCTTGCCGGGGCCAAACACTGCCCGAGATCAGCCTCCGGCAAGCCTGACGCGTCCGTCGGAACAATTTTGGTGACCTTCTCCACAAATCCGGTGACCTTTCGATATCTGCGCCCGGCTCTTGAGACAAATTGAGTGACCTATCTACACCGAACGATGACCTTGCCGCACAATCCCGGTGACCAATCGAGCCGCTGATGTGACCTTTCCAAGCTAAGCTCTTGATTCTATTGGGTGCGGTATGACTAGTATGTTGGTTTAGTTTTCTTAAAGACACTAACTACCAAACCAAACCGCCGCCAAATTCGCTCGGCCAAACACATACTCACAATCGCGATTGCTAACGCCGGTCTCTTGAAAACGGGGGGACTGAAAGGTCACCAAAATTGTGCTCCTGCCGCCGGCGACCCTCGGTATTTGTCTGCGCTCGGCCCCGCTTGTCTGGCACCCCCAACTGCTGCAGAACGCGCATGTTGCGGCGGGAACAACTTTCTGTCAGGCAAAGTCACCGAAAATGTTTTGACATTTCGACCTTACCAGGTCACGCTCCGGCCCAGACCAACTGGAGAGGGTATGGATAGCGCGGCGCATCAACTGGCTCTGGCCTTGTTTGAAGACTACACGGCCAGAGGCGAAAGCATTGTTGCGGCACCCCATGATCTGGGCTTCCGGCGAAGCAACGCTTTCGTCAAGATCGTCGACCTTAGCCTCGCGGCCCGCCGTCTTGTCGATGTTGCGTACTTCCTGGTCGCGGACGACCCTGAGATTCGCAAGGAGTATCGTGTCGATTTTGGGCTCTTCAAATGGTTGATGTGCACGACGAGCGAAAACCGGCGGCACCTCACCAAGCTAATTCGCGAAGCCCAGAAAGCCGCGATCGAGCTGACCGAAATCGACGTCGCGGACCCCACCAAAGAGCGCTGGGGTTCTGTCCCTTTGATGGGCTCGGCGTTTGTTGACGACGGTGAGTTCACCTTTGAATTGGCGGAGCGGCTTCAGCGAGCCATAAAAAATCCCAGTGCATCGCACTTCCTGAGTCTCCGCTACGTTTTCAAGTCTATTCACTCGAAGGTTCTTTACGACCGGCTCCAGCCATACATGGCAGACGGCGTGACGCCGTGGTTCGAGGTCACCGCCATGCGCGCCTTGATGGGTTGCGAGACCAAGACCTACGACCTGTTCAAGCACTTCCGCAGCAAGGTGCTCGAGACCGCGATGACGGAGATCCTGGAAGTTACGGGCATTCGTATCGACATGCTTACGCAAAACGTTCCGGGGTCCAAGCGCATCGGCCAACTACGCTTCAGGTTGCAGGGACAGCGCCAAGGCGATGAGCAAAAGACAGCGCTCGTCGTGCTTAAATCGCTTTACGACACGCTGCGCACGGAGTTCGCACTCAACAGGGCGGAGTTCAACGAGATCATTGCCAATCGATCGACGTACACCGATGACCGCATCAACCAAGCCATCGAATACACGCGACATATGGCTGCCCGGGGGAAGGTTAAAGTGCGCGCAGGCGGTTATTTCATGAAGGCCTTACGCGAGGACTACCTGCTGGGCACCATCGACAAGGACATCCATCAGCAGGCTCTGGCGCTTGAGTCCACTCAGCAGGTAGCGCGGGAGGACGCCGACACACGGGAAGCCCAACTGAGCGCCGCGGCGAACGACAAAAAGCAAAAGGAAGTGGCACTTGGCTGGGACCACTACAACACGCTCGCTCATGAGGAACAGGAAAATGTGGCCGCAGAGTTCGCGACAAGCCCCGGCGCAATACTCATTGCGAAAGTGATTAAGGCGGAGCCGAAAGACTTGCTCGCGCAACTTACAGATCCAAAGGTGTACAGCGCATTCGGCTCCTTCGTTGCCGGCAAGATATCGCGGAAGGCGAAGGCCGCGCGAGTGTCTAAAGCGGCCGTTGTCGACGAGGCGTGAACCTGCAGCAGGAACCTGCTGTGCGCCCGCTTACCGACAAGGTATAGGGCCCGCGACCAATGTTCATTTCTCCAGACAGGGATGCATAGGAGGAATGCGGCTTCGCTCGGTCAATCAAATGCGCCCGCATAGATTTCAAATGAGTTCAGCTGCGCGTCGCAGCCTTCTTGGGTGCAGAGAGAGCTCCTGCCCGGTGCTTCCAGTTGTAGGTCGCAAGCAACGCGTTGAGGATCGCTTCCAGTTCTACTATCCGCGGGGCGATCTGCTCGTAATTTGGCACGTCGAGGCGTAAATATTTTTTACCGGGAATGATCCTTACCCGCACGCCTTCGCGCACGACTGGCTTTCCAGTGGTAAGCACGGTAAACACTTCCTCAAGCGAACAATTCGCAGTGACGTGCGCCGTTCGACGAGCAAGTTCTGATTCGCCAAGCTGGCGAGTAAGCGTTTGAAGCGTCTGAATATTTCGAAAAGATAACTTTCTATTCCTGAATACTTCAAGCACGGCTTTAGGAAGTCGTGCTGCACCTACCATCCTCGACACTTGCGGATAGGAGATGTTCAGTCCGGTGGCAATGGCTCGTAAGCTCGGCCACAGCCCCAGTTCAAGCACTGAGAGATAGAACTCACCAATGGCGATTACGGAAGCCCGTGTTGCGCGCAACTGCTCGTGCAACGCGATGGCGGCTTCGCGGCGAAGCGTCATGTCGTTGTTGTATTCCATGTTCTTTGCCTGCTCGTTAGGAACCGATCTATCTGAGACAGCAGCAATTGGACGCTGAAGGCGTTCCTTGGTTACCGTTTCATTGCACCAGTGAAAGAGGTGTCTGAGCCGGCTCAGACACCTCTCTTCTACACGCCATGCAATAACTGAAATGCGTTCGGGAATAAGGCATTGAAAATAAGTGGAAAACTGCGCTCACATGCAATCCAACCTTGTTGGCTAGTCCCCCTGCCGACTGTGAAACGCGTGAAACAGCGATGGGAAGATGCTACCGCCTTACAGGAAAACCGATTTACCCAAAAGCTCACGAATTTCTGCGTCATTTCACCTTAGGTCCCTGAGCCGGCTCGGCCGTCCGTGACCCTCTTTAAGCGGCGCCGAAAAGCGGCGATAAATCGCATCTCTTTCGCATGATCGGCTTCCACCCTGGGCTGATTCAATTGAGTCGGCCCAAATGGATCGACCGTCATGCCCCTGTTCCGCAGCAAGAAGCAAATCGCCCTTTCCACCGCGCCTGGCGGTTACTCAAACGATGACCCTGAGAAGATCATCTTCGACATGGGTGCGCGTCTGCGTACTGAAGCCAATCACTGGAAGACGTTCTGTTTCATCCTGGCCTTTATCGCTGGGGGCGCGGTCTATACGCGTAATCCCCCGCCGTCGGTCGTCAAGGCATATGGCGTTTCGTCCGACGTCAACGGCCACCCAGTAGTCGCCCAACTGGCCGCATACAAGCCCGACGACCAGGCAATCCGCACTTCGCTGCGGGAAACCGTTGAGCGCTGGTTCACGATCGAACCGGTCCTCACAGACGATATCCAGACGTCCCGCATGGCAAAGAACATCAACGGCATCAAAGCCATGATGGTTGGCAATGCGCGCAATCAGTTCGGCGACTGGGTCAAAAGCGACGCTCCATTCCAGGCAATCACCCTGAATCCGAAGCTGGTTCGGGAGGTGCGCGTCACCAACGTTGCACTGCTTGAAGACTCGACCGGCGTCGTTGAATTCACAACCAGCACGACGCAGTCGCCTACCGACAGGCCCGTCGTCCAGAAATACGCCCTGACGATCCGCTATCAGATCGTCCCACCGACTTCCGAAGACGCACTCGGTTCGAATCCATTCGGAATGTTCTATCCGTTGTTCTCGATCCAAAAAACTCAATGATGATCGCCTCCCGCACGCTCGCTTTGTGGGCGGCCGCTTTCGCATGCGCGGCTGCCGTTTGCCCGGCTGTGAATGCAGCGAAGAAGGGCGTCGTGGCCCCGGCCGCTTCGTTTGACCTCGCCACAGCAATGAGCGACCCGATGAGCCCGGTGAATCCCTATAACGCCGGTTCGGACCCGATCACCATGCCGGGCGATGCTCGGATGGTCGTGTTCCCCTATAGCCGCGATCAGATCTACCGGATCATGACCGCGCCGCTGAAGAACACAACGATTGAGCTGGCGAAGGGCGAGCGCGTGACGACCGATCCAGCTATGGGTGACTCGATACAGTGGGTCATCGACACCGATGGCGAGAATCACCTCTTCGTGAAGCCGGTCAAACCCGGCCTCGTCAACACCCTTCACCTGACCACAAACCTGCGCGAGTACGACATGACGCTCGTGTCGTCGCCCATGGGTGGCCTGTTTTATCAGACCGTGCGCTTCAGCTACCCCGGCTCTGTCATGGCGAAGGTCCGCGCGCGCGAACAAGCGGTCGTTGGCCCCGAGGGCCACGGTGACGATTCCGAGGGCCGGACGGATTCGGGCCCAATTGGCGTCTCGCCCGACAAACTCAACTTCGACTATACAGTCTCCGGTTCGGCGTCCTTCCGTCCCGAGACCGTGTTCGATGACGGCAAGTCGGTATGGCTGCGCCTGCCCGCCAATGCACCGTTTGCCGTGCCCCTCGTCAAGGATCACGGGGATGTCGTGAGCCCGAACTTCATCCGGCGCGGCCAGTACATCGTCGTGCAGGAGATAGCCAACCAGATCGTGCTGCGCGCCCCGAATGAGGAAGTGACGATCAAGCGCGGCCGCGCAGGCCTGTTCGGCTTCTGAGGGGCGAGATGAACTCACCGACAGATCAGCAGAACAACCCGCGCGCAAGTCTTTTCAAGGGGAAGTCGCCCCGCAACGCACTGTTTGCGGTGGGCGGCGTCGCCGCAGTCGTGATCGGAGCACTCGGCTTCTACTACCAGGTGAAAGAGAGCGCCAAGGTTGACGAACAGGCGGCGCTGCAGAAAAAGGCGAAGGCTGCTGAAGTCGTCGACAAGTCGAACAACACGCAGGACCTTAACAAGACGATCGACGACCAGTTGAGCGAGGCGCGCAAGATGGCGGCCTCCGAAGCGCGCGCGGCGGCCGCCGCACGCCCGTCCTCGCCCGCGGCTACGTCGAATATGGTGAATGTCGCGCCTGCGCTAACCGCCGATGGTTTTATCAACGATCAGCAGACCAGGCAGATTAAGGCTGACGCCGACACGGACGCGATCTTCGCGTCGCCGATCTTCAAACCGGGCCTGAAGGTCAAGGATACGGCGCGTGCGTCTACGACGCCCAACCCGTTGCCGGGACTGCTCACGCCCGCTCAGGTCGCGGCCCAGCAGGCTGCCGCGCAACAGGCGGCGGGAGAGTCGGTCGCTGAACGACTCGCGTCGGCCTTCGCGGCCGCAGGAGCAGGACAGCCGCAGTCGGCGCGTCCATATTCGAGCCAGGGCCACGATGCCACCTTCATCAGGAATGTGTCGGCGCAGTCCGGTAGCGACCAGGATTTTCCGCGCGCCGGTTTTGTGGGCCAGGCGCATGGCTGCGTGCTTTCGCCTCCCCACCACATCGGCGTGCTCTCGACAGAGCGACTTAATTCCGATCGTCCCGGCACAGCCTCACTGATCGTCGAAAAAGATGTGTACGACAGCATCCGTGGCGACTGCCTGATGATCCCTAAGGGCAGCTTCATCACGGCACCGTATAGCTCTGACATTCAGCCGGGCCAGGAAAGCATTCTCGTAGCTGCGACGGAGTTGCGCCTGCCGAATGGCAAGCATGTCCCGCTCTTCGGCGCGCAGGGTGCGGATGGCGACGGTTCGGCTGGCTTCTCGGGCGATGTCAACAACCACTTCTTCAAGATTTTCGGGACGTCCTTTCTCGTCGCGATCCTTCTGCACAAGTACGACGGTGGCGAAACCTCCACCACCACGGGTCCGCTTGGTGTTACCCAGGTCGGCAGTACGGCGGGCCAGGTTGCCGCCACGACGGCCCAGTCAGTGCTTGAACGATACAAGAACATCCCGCCGACCATTACATCGGACCCAGGTGAGCGCCGTTTCATGCTCAAGGTCAATCGCGACATTGTGCTGGAGCCGTATCGCGATGAGTAAGCCGCTCGAAAAACGTATTGCTATCGGCGGAATGGTTGTTGCGCTGGTCGCGTACCTTCACGGCGCCCAGGCTGCGACGATCGCTGAAGTGATCAGCCCGACAAGCGTTGTTCTGGCCGATGGCAACGCCCGCGCGCTCGCTTCGTTTGATGGTAAGCCCGTGTTCTGGTGCGGGCTGCAGGTGTTCGAAAAATGGGCGACGCCGCTGGTGGGGCAATCCGTGGCGAGCAATCCGGATACGGGTATCACCGTGTCGGTCGACTCGCGCGACGTCTCGCTCGAGCGGTTGCTCGTCGCGAAAGGCTGGCTGCAGCCAACCGTACTGGACGATGACGCCCAGGCCGCGATCGCCGAGGGCCGCGGCGGCTGGGCGTGCGCGAGTGCGACAGCTCCGTTTGAGCTGATGCATAGAAGCGTCGATCCGAAGATACTCGCGGGCATCGCCTTGAACGAGTCCGGTCTAAACGGGCGGGCCTGGCCCTGGACGCTGAACATCGCGGGGCAGGGCTTCTTCTCCAAGACCCGTGCGGATGCTTATCGCGTTGTCCAGTCGCTGATCGCACGCGGCCGCAGCGACTTCGACGTAGGCGTAATGCAGATCAACTGGGCGTACCACGCGCGCCGTTTCGCATCGCCGTGGGACGCGTTGTCTCCGGCCACCAGCATCCGCGTTGCTGAGGACATTCTCAACGAGAACTACAGCAAGACGCACTCCGTCGCGAAGGCGATTGCCTATTACCACAGCGCCAATCCGGCTCCGGGGCAGGCGTATATCGCGCGTTTCGCGCGGCACCTCAACCAGATCCAGGCCGGCCTATGAAGCTCAACGTTTCCCGAATTGCTCTTGCCTGTGTCGCGCTGTTCGGCGCGATCACGGTCCATGCAGCGAACACTGATCCATTCGATTTCGACTATGAGATTGCAGGCGGTATCGCCGAGCGTCCCGCGCTCATCTTCAACGATGGATCGAAGACCTACATCCAGCCTCGTGCGGGCCAGGTTATTTCCGCGGTCGGTGGCCACGCGGAAGGACCCTATGTCGTGGTCGATGGAACGCCCGAAACGGTCACGTACACGGTAGCTGGCCGTCCGGCCAGTGCGCGCTGGACGAAGGCGAACACGTTCATCGGCGGCGGAGCGCGTGGCGCGCTCGCGGCGCTGCGCGACGATCAGCCCGCTGGCTTCGATGGCTTCACCAATCGCCTCGTGCTCATCGGCACACATGGTGCGCTTGAACCGGTCCGCGCGCTCAAGGCAAGCATGCCCGTGGCCAGCTTCGTGAAGGCGTTGGCTCCGCAGGGCTGGACCGGGTCTGCACAGAAGGATGTGGACATCACCGACGCAAGCGCCTTTGCCACGCGTGCGGGCGAGAACTGGATGCAGGCGCTCGATCGCCTGATGACGCAAACCGGACTGTATGCGGACGTCGACTTCACGTCGCGACACATCCGCCTGCACCGCGATGCGCCGAAGTCAGGCGCGCTCAATTATGCCGCTGGCGAGAAACCGCAAGCCGATGCGGTTGCGCAGCCGGTGGCTGCGGAACCAGAGGAAGCGGCACCGACCGCTGCGCCCGCATCCCTGCTGGCCGAATACTTTGGCGCGCAGGCGATCCGCGACGGCGATGACACGCATACACAGATCCGCTTCGCGTCGAAGCCCACTGGGGAGCTGACGTTCAGAACGCCCGAAGGCCGTTCGCTGCATCCGAAGTGGGATGCCGGTACGAACGTGATGACCATCGAGCGCGCCGAGCGCATGGTCGTGTCGGACGGCACGAAGACGGTCGAGCTCGCGCGTTCCGCGGGGACTGTCTATGAATTCGACACCACCAGCCCGGCGCACCTCGAGGCTGTGTTCGACCGCGACGGCCACACGTATTTCAAGTTCGCCGGGTCGGTAGTGCAGATCCATGTAGCAGACGTGAAGCACCTGGGTTCCGGCGAGCAGAAGGGCCGGTACTACATGTTCAACGGCACGGCCGAGCAGTTCATCGTCACCGCGGACGGCAATACGGTGAACGTCAACCGTCGCCACGACGTGAAGTATTTCGAGCGCCCTGTGCCCGGTTCTCCTGCCGCGCCGACGGCGCCCGCAACGGCGGTGGCGAAATCGTGATGCACGGGGCGCGCATTTCCATTGTCAGCGCGGTGCTGCTTGGCAGTGCCTCCGTTGCGCGGGCTGACTGCCTTGATGACGCCGCGGCGTACCGCCACGTCAGCGCACAACTGGTCCGCGCGATCGCGCAGCACGAATCCGGCATGCGTCCGAACGCAGTGAACGTGAACAGCAACGGGACCGAAGACATCGGCCTGATGCAGATCAACTCATCGTGGCTACCCAGGCTTGCGCGGTACGGTATTCGCCGGGAGCACCTTTTCAACGCCTGCGTGAACGCCTACGTCGGTACATGGATTCTGGCCTCCAACATCAAACAGTTCGGGCCGACCTGGAAGGCCGTGGGTGCCTATAACGCGGTTTCGACCCAGAAGCAGCTGATCTATGCCAACGCAATCTATCGCCGCCTGCAGCGGCAGGGGCAATAACGAATGAACGTGACCATCGAACGCAATGAACCGGTGCGCGTGATCGCGCGTATCCTGGCTGCACTGGCGCTAGTGGGCGCATCAGGCTGGAGCCACGCCTCAATCGACCCGGACCAGTGTCACGTCGCGGCCCCCGCCGGCGACGGATGGCAGATCCTCGCGGCAGTCCCGTCGTCTCGCGCGACGCCTGCAAGTGCCAGCGCATTGGCTTCTGCAGTAACCGCGACCGGATCGCCTGCCGTCAGTGCTGCAACGGTCCCCTCGACGACCGCGATCGCATCATCCGGACCGACTCCGACTGGCGTCGCATCGGTGGTTCTGCCGGGCACTCCGACAGCACCGGCTGCCACGCTGACGCTGTCGCTCTCGCCGCAGGACCTCAATCTGCGCAACGCGCTCGACCGCTGGTTGCAGACGCAGGGCTGGCAACTTGCGTGGAAGGTCGATGACGATCTGCCGCTCGAATTCAATGCGACTTTCTCTGGCGACTTCACGACCGTTCTCACGCAGGTCATGCAGGCGACCAATCACATGCGGGTGCCCACGCGCATCTGCCGTCACACGAACAACGTCATCCGCGTCATCGCGCGCGCGGCCAACTGCCAGGACTAACACCATGCGTCACGCATCCATTATCAAGACTGGGCTCGCCGTCGGCTGCTCGCTGACGATCGCGGGTTGCGCAGTCAATCAGAGCGACATCAACGCGGCCTACGACGGGGCTCATCGCACCGGGAGCGACGCGATGGCCAATCTGCCTGGTTCGATGGCGCTGGTGGAAGACGTGCCAACGGCGTTCCTCGGCGACCGGCTCGTGCCCGTCGCATATGAAGCGACGCTGCCCGCCACCTTCCGGGAGAAGCAGGTGACGATGCCTGCGAACATCGGTATCAGGCAGATTTCGACGCTCATCTCCGGCGCAACGGGTTATCCCGTCCATCTGAGCCCCGACGTGTTCGTGCCGCGCAGTTCTCTGGTGCCACGCGAGTCGGCGGGTGGCAAGGGCATCACGACAGCCGCGAACGGCAATGCCTGTGAAGAGCCTGTCTACGGCCAGGTTTTCACGGGCTATGCCGGCGCATATCTGACCCGCATGACCCAGGACCTCGGTCTCGACTGGTCGTTCGACGGCTCGACCATCAACATCACGCGCTTTGTCACGCGCATGTATCAGATCGCCGCGATCCCGGGCAAGGTGTCGATCAAGTCGACCATGTCCAAGGGCATGGACACCTCGACGGGCAACCAGGCGAACGGCACCGGTGGATCGGGCGGCAATACGGGCTCTTTTGCGGCACAGACGTCGACGGGGCGGGAAGGGGATTTCGACCAGATCAAGGCGATCAGCGATGCACTCGACAAGCTGCGCTCGCCAATGGGCCGTGTGACCGTGAACCCGCAAAGCCGCCTCGTGATGGTCTACGACACGCGTGAGGCGGCTGACCGCATGGGCAAGCTGCTTGCGCAGGAAAACGCCGTCTCGACGCGCCAGGTGATGTTGCGCGTGCGTACGCTGCAGATCGCGCTGAACAACGGCAGTCAGGCGGGCGTGAATGCCGACGTGGTGTTCAACTATATCCAGGGCGGTCTTGCCAAGTATGCGGTCAGCTTCACGTCGCCCACATCGCTCTCGTCGGGCGGCGGTACGGTCGGCCTGTCAGTGCTGCAATCGAATGCGCCGTTCTCCGGCACGAACGCTGTCATCAACGCGCTGAACCAGTATGGCCGTACGGTGCAGGACAGCACGCAGACAAAGATGACGCTCAACGGCCTGCCCGTTTCGATCGCCTCGTTCCAGAGCGACGACTATCTGCGCTCGACCTCGCCGTCTGCGGGGAGCCTCACGGCCACGTCTGGGGGCGTGCCGGGTCTCACACCGGGAACCGTGACCACGGGTGACTTCGTCAACATCCTGCCGGCCGTCAACGACCACAACCAGATCATCCTCTCGTACTGGGCCGACAGTTCGAAGCTCAATGGCCCGTTCACGTCGGCGTCGGTCGGCTCTGGCCAGACGCTGCAACAGATCCAGCTGGCGCACACGACAGGCAGCAAGGAGGACCAGACGATCGCGCTGTCTGATGGTCAGACGGTCGTGCTGTACGGCCAGATGACGGACCTTGCGAACAGCACCACGAATGGCGGTATCGCGGGTATCACGGGTCTGTGGAACAAGTCCAAGACCTTCCAGGTGATCATGCTGACGGCTACGGTCGTCCCGTCGATGTGAGCACGGGTATGCACATTACCGATCCGCTGCCGCGCGAGAAGAACGCGCGTCTGGTCTTCGGACTGGACTGGCGCGCGTATCCCGCAAAACAGATGCGCGCCGAGCGCCGCCGATACGCCGATGATTTCGGCGCGACGCACTACATCGAATACAAGGTCGGCAAGGACGCCATCGGTGGTTTCTGCGCACCTGAGACGGGTGAGATCAAGGGCGCGCGCCTGTATTCGGGAGCGGCGCGGATCGCCCAGCACGAACGTGTGAAGGGAAGGGCTGCCGTACTCGTCATGCTGCAGGATGACCAGCGCGTGCACGTCGTCTTCGTGGTGCGTGGTGTCGTACGCAGCGACGAGGTTCTCACGGTACCGAAGGCGCACGAAAGGCGTCTGACGATCGAGCAGGAATGCCTGAGGCTGAACCTGACGCTAACGACGCTCGGCTCCGGCCAGGCTGTTGGCGACGTGGACGAGAGCTTCGGCGCGGCCGCGCTGCTTGACGATCGCAAGACGGGGCGCATTTCGAAACTGCCGGCTAACGTGCCGACAGTCGTGCCGGTTCTCGTGATTCTCGTGGCCGTTGTCCTGGGTGGCATGCAACTGAGGGACCTGTTGGATCCCCCGACGCCGCCGGCCCCGAAAGAGCCGTCGCTCGAAGACCGGTACGCCGCGCTTGTGCGCCAGACGTTCGCCGCAAAGATGCCGCGCGCCAATCTGCTCGCGCCAGCGCTTCTTTCCACCCTTGGCAGTAGCGAATCCGTCGTGGCGGGCTGGGTCTTCGAGAAGGCAGTGTGCGCGACGCAGGGCTATTGCTCGTTGACCCTTCGCCGGTATGGCGGCAGTTTCGACGACCTCCGCCAGGCGGCGCCCGAAGCGATGCGTCCGCTGCGCTTTGACGCGGATGGTCTGCATGCCGGAGCACGCGGTCCGCTGGTGCCGGGAGTCGCGTTCGTGACAGCCAGTGAAAAGAAGGCATGGCCGACGGAGCAGGGACTGATCGACGCCCTGCAGACACCACCGCAGAAGCTTTCGACCAAACCATTCGAGCTGATCAGCTACGGGTACACGGTTCACATCGAACCTGCGAAGCCGTTACTCGCGATCCCGCCGGGCGCAACCGGCCCGCGGCCCGCGCAGATGATTCGTGTCGGCACATGGGAGATTAACGGCTTTCGCTGGCAATCGCCGTTGCTCGCGAAGCTGCCATCGAACATGACGCTCGACTCCATGACTGTGGAGTTGAAGCTGAACGAACAGGGTGCAACAGGGAAGGCGAACGGCGGTGCAGGCGACCAGGGCGGAATCCATTTCACAGCGAAGGGCAAATACTATGTTCTCGAATAAACGGCTGACGGCGATTGCCAGTGCATTGACACTGATAACCGGCGCTGCGCAGGCGCAACAGACGAAGCCGGCTGCACCGCACATGCAGACGGTCAGCGTGCGCGTCCCCTCAGCCAGTCTCGACATGGGTTCGCCCAGGTCGCCAGGCGCTGCTTCGCCCTCGGCGGCTTACCAACCGGTCTCGCAGCCGGCAACGCAGCCGTTACCGGGTTCCGCTGCACCGCACCTGTCGATCGACGAGATCGACCAGATCACCCGTTCGAAAATCGCACGCCAGCTTGCGGGCGAAGCCGGGCCGCAGGGTGCTTCAGTCACGCTCAACGCTCCGGCGCCTGCGCCCGTTCCCGTCACCGCGCCGGTCGCAAGGGCAACACCCCCGGCTCCCCGCATGGAACCGGTGCGCTTCGTTGGCGCTTTCACCGACGTGAGCGGAACGTCCGTGCTGTACGAGCACCGCAGCGCCTCCTATCCCGCGCATGTCGGCACGAAGCTGCTCAATGGCTGGACGGTCAAGCGTGTTGATGGATTCGTCGTCACCGTGACGGATGGCAAGCGTACATGGACGGAGACCATCAGTAGTGGCTCCGCCAACACATCGGACAGCCCGCAGCAATCTGGCAGTCCGACGCGAACGCTGAACGATCTGGGTGGTCCGCTGCCTTCCTCCTTTCCTCTTTCCGCTGCCGCGCGATAAACGATGAGCCTCTTCAACGGTATTGAAAAAGACGAGCCGTCCTCGCGCGGCATTCTTGGGCGGTTCCGTGCATTGCGCGCCGGGTTCACTGACGAATCCCCAGCGTCGATGCCTATCGCGGGCGCAGACCGCAAAGACGAAACGAATCGCGAGCCGCGCTTCGTGCGTAAGGACAAGCCGCTCAAGGCAGAGCCTGTGGACGCGAAGCCGGGCCAGCCGATGACGCTTGGCATGAGGCTGAGAATGGCGGACGTCACCGACGTCGATGCCAATGACAGCAACGCGCACGAGGCGGCCGGCGTCGATCCTGCACAGCCCGAAGCAACGGGACACCCGGCGCGAGTTGAGCCGTCGGTTGATCGCACGGCGGAAGCGCAACAGACCGCGGAGAACGTCGCTGGAACGACGCAGGCCGATGTTCCTGAGTCAGCGATGGCGTCCAACATGATGGAGCGTCCCCTTGTTGAGCCCGCCGGGCAGCGGACCGAAGCGCATGACGTCGCACCGCAGACAGTGCGGCCGACGGAGGCCGCTGAGATGGAGGAGGTGCACGAGCTCCATGCGCAAGCGGACGTGATCCCCCGACAGGCGGAGTTCCTGCCGTCGGGTCTGCCGCAACTCGTCGCCGCGGACTCGCTGACCTTCAAGCGGATCCTCAGCGAGCGCGGGCAGGATGCAACGCTGCGCATCACGGATTCCGCACGCCGTGAGTTCGTGGCGGTCGAAGTGCAGGCCGGGATGGCAATCGTCGTCACGACGCGGGCATTTCATGAGTCCGCGCTTTATCCGACGTATGTCATGGATCTCGAGCGCGCCGACATCAAGGTGCATGAGGAGATGATCGCAACGGACGCCGTGATCGCGGCGATCTACGCGAGAGAGCGCAACCGGTCAGCGGCCGTCCTCCCGGAGAGTTCGCGCGCGATCGGCACGTTCCGCGACGTGACCGAAGCCGCACACGCCTATGGCGCCGGCGATATCCACTACGAGTACCGCGACTTCAACGACGATGTCGAAGTCCGGTTCCGCGTGAACGGCGACCTCTACACGTACCGCAAGCTGCCCAAGGCGCTGGTGCGTCGGGCGCTGTCGGCCGCCTATCAGGATCTCGTCGCGCGCAACACGAACTCCGGCGAGACGTTCCAGCCTACTGCGTCGCAGTCGGCAATGATCCCGCTCGTTGTGCATTCCGACATCGTCAACATCCGCTGGCAGAGTTCACCGCTCGTTGGCGGGTTCGATGTGGGTCTGCGTCTGCTCGACGGTAATTTCCGCAATCTCAAGGTACTGATGCCGGAACAGATGGGGCTGCAGACGTCCCAGTTGCGCATCGTTCAGGCGCTGGGCCACGTCAGCGGCGGGGTCACGGTCTTCACCGGTGAGACGGGCTCGGCCAAGTCCACGTTGCTGCGCGCGATGTCCTTCATGCTCGCGTCGCGCGACCTCCGCAAGCAGTTCGCAGTCAATGAGCCGTCCGAGTATCCGCAACCATGGCTCTCGGACATTTCGATTCCGCGTCGTCCCGATGAGACCGACGAAGAAGCGAACCGCAAATGCGCCGAGGTGATCCGCACGCTGATGCGCATGGACCCGGACGATGTGACGGTCGGGGAAATCCGGGACCGTGTTGTCGCCGGGCTCGTGGCGGAGCTCGCACTCACCGGGCATCCGGTGCGGACCACACTTCACGCGGACAGCGCGATCGGTGCCTTCATGCGTCTCGCCGGTGGGCGCCTGCAGTTGCCGATGGACGAAGTGTCCTCCGAGAAGTTCATCAATGCTGTGGCGAACCAGAAGCTGATCCCCCTGCTGTGTCCGCACTGCAAGGTGCCCGCACGTGACGTGATGCCCGCAGCGCAGATCGAGACGCTCGAACGCAAGTTCGGCCTGGACACCTCGAAGATGGCGTGCCGCGACGAAGGCGGTTGCGAACGCTGCCGCCTGAAAGGACTCTTCACGCGCGCGGGCAAGGTCGCGGCCGGCACGAAGGGGCAGACGCTTGCAATGGAGATCTTCCGGCCGACGATGGAGTTTCTCGAGCGCGTTGCCGAACGCGACTGGCGCGGCGCTGAGCGGGTATGGCGATCGGCGCGCACGACCGGTTTTGACAGCGATGACATGACGGGCAAGACGATCTACGAGCACGCGCTCTACAAGGCGTCGCAAGGCATCATCGATCCGCGCTTCATCGACACGGCGATGCGTCCTTTCGACGAATACCGGATCTTCGCTGACCGTGACGGGAGGCTGCCGTCGTGATCCGGGGACTGATTCACACGCTCTTGATGGCGCTGCCGCAGAAGGAGCGCCTGCGCATTGCCCGCTGGCGCTTCCAGAAGATGCGCGAGACGTTCTATCGCGAGACACGGCTGGACGTGGCGGCCAAGGGGCTGCGCAATCGCGAGACGCTGCTCGAGCGGCTGACGACTCTCGAAAAGCGTCATCGCTCGCGCAGGTGGCTGACGTGGCCGGTGTTCAATGCGGTGGCGAAGCGCATGGTCGCGGGCGACGACTTTGCCACCGCACTCAAGCCGTTCATTCCGAGCCAGGAACACGCGCTTCTCGATATTGCCGGTACGTCGACGCGGGAAGACGCCGCGGTGCGGGGGCTGGAACTGGC
This sequence comes from Paraburkholderia sp. BR10954, assembly GCF_040965775.1. Lineage (NCBI taxonomy): Bacteria > Pseudomonadati > Pseudomonadota > Betaproteobacteria > Burkholderiales > Burkholderiaceae > Paraburkholderia > Paraburkholderia sp. BR10954. The sequence goes on along the minus strand of NZ_JBFRCK010000045.1, from coordinate 13,970 downwards.
GGAAATGGCTGCGCACGCGGAGGGTGTGCTCGCGTCGACGACGTCGCTGGAAATGGCCTACCCCGCGTTCCTGATCGTCTATCTCTACATGTTCTGCATGCTGTTCGGCGGAGAAATTTTCCCGGCGGTGGCCGACACGAAGCCGGTCGATCAATGGCTACCAATAGGGCAGACGCTCTATGCGATCGACACGTTCTGCTACGAGTACTGGTGGCTGAGCGCTGCGATCGTCGAAGGCCTCGTGTCGTTGTATTTCTGGACGCTCAAGCGGTGGACGGGACACTTCCGCAACCGCGTCGATGCATTGCCGCTGATGTGGCGCAACCGGCGCGACCTGCGGGCAGCCCTGCTGATCGTGTCGCTTGCAGGTCTCTTCGATTCGAATCTGGTCCTGCGTGCGGCGCTCGACCGTCTTGCGAAGACCGCCGACCCGTGGCTCCGTTGGCACATCGACCGCATGAGCCGGCGGCTCACACAGCGCCCGGATGAACCGATGCGGGCGCTCGACACCGGCATTTTCTCCGAGGTGGTGATCGACACGATCGCCGACGCGGCGGGGCGCGACCAGTTCGTCCAGGCCATCAAGAGTCTCGGCCGCAGTTCGCTGGACCGCGTTGTCGCCACCGTGCGCCGCAATGCACGTATCACGCACTACGTGCTGCTCGGCTTCGCCGTCTCGCTGTTTTTTGTGCTGGGCATCGGATCGTACGCGGCGACCGGCGCGGCGAGCTTCGATTCTTCCCCGAGTACATCCGCTGTATCCAATTGACCGAGGCAATGAAAAAAATGAACAAAAACCCGATCCAGAATCAGGAACAACGCAAGGCCGCGATCCTGCGCATGGGCCGTCGGCGCAAACAGTCCGGCGAGCTTTCGATCATCGAAGGCGCTGCCGTGATGGCGGGTGCCGCGCTGCTGGCACTCATCGTCTATGAGGGTCGCAGCTTCGTGATGGATCGTATCCACGCCCACCAGTTCAAGAGCGAGTCGCAACTCTTCCGCAGCGGTATTCAGGACGCGACGGCGAGCGACACCGATTTTTCGGGCGAGTCCTTACTCACGCTTGCGCAGAATCACGCGTTCGATTCGGCCGGTAGCCGGGTGAACAAGACGTCCGGCACGCTGACCGGTATCTTCGGTGGCCCGGTGACAGCCGCGGTCGCGACCATTTCCACGACCGACGATGCGATGGTGCTGACCTATCCGGTTCCGGCGACCGTCTGCTCGCTCGCGGTGGGCGCGGTGGCAGGCGCCTATACCAAGGTGACCGTCAACGGGACGACCGTCTCCGATCCCAATACGACCTTTAGCCAGACGACTGCGGGAACGGCGTGCAGTTCGAGTGGCGCGACGGCGAGCATTGCGATGTACGCGACGCACAACAACTAAGGATCGTCGCCCATGTTCAGCATCGTTGAGATGGTGGTCGTGCTGGTGGCCGCTGCGCTGATGACGACCGTCGCGATCAAGGAAGACGCAGCGAAGCGGCGCGCTCAGGTCATGACGGCGGAAGGCCAGAACGAGGCGGTCATCAACTCGGCGTTATCTGACTGGGTGACCAACAATTACGCGACGCTGATTGCAGGGGGCCCTGTCGTGGTGGTCGCTAACCCGCCGACGCTCAATGACCTCTTTACGCAGGGCAACCTGAAACAGCCGCACGCACCGGGACCGTTCTGGGGCGGGTCGTACGTGATCAGCATGAGTGTGGGGCCTGCAACCTGTACTGCGAGCGCCGGCGACTGTCACGTCACCTACGTCATGTATCCGTCGAAGCCGCTCACGCGAGGCGGAGTGCCGGATATCGTTGGCGCCTCGCAGATTGCGCAGGCTGGCGGCAATGCGTTCGGGTACTCGAAAACGCAGAACGCTGGAACGATCACTGGCCTGAACGGTGCATGGACCGCGACCAACCCGCTGGGCAATGTCCCGGCCGCGATCCTTGCGACCAATGGGCCACCCTCGGACGGTAACTCGGTCTATATCCGGCGCGACGGCGCGCTGACGTGGACGGGAGACCAGAACGTCAATCACGTGAGCCTGCACAACGTTCACGATCTGGATGCAGAGGGGACGGTAAGCGCGGCGAATGTCGGCGCGACGGGCGCTGTCGCCGCGAGCGGTGCTGTAGCTGCGGGAACGACGGTCACGGCTGGTACGACGATCGGGATGGGCAGCGTGGGCTGGCCAAGAACCGCTTGCCCGGCGGTGAATGCCATGGCCGGGGCAAGCGACGGTTCCGGCCTGGTGCTGTCGTGCCAGAAGGTGTCGGGCGTTCTGCAGTGGATGCCCATTGGCGGGCCGAAGCTGTGGTACGGCTACACCGCTATTCCCGACGGGAACGGTACGTTCGTGCCCAATCCAGTGTGTCCGGCGGGCGGGACGCCGGGGATTGTGGTGTCCGGACAGAGCACCTACACCGACCCGACCGCCTCGATCCACTACCGGGTCGATGGTACGGGCCCATGGACGGTCTATATCGTGGATGGAAGCCCAGGCGACAGCACCGTTATCCCCGGCACCGCCGTTGCGACGACGTATTGTTCCTATTGAGAATAGAGAAAATGACAAAACTGATAATCAGGATCGCGCTGGCCGTCTGTGCGGTGCTTGTAAGCCATGCTGCAGTGGCAGGGCCGGTGAGGTGCTCGGTCAACAATCAGGACTCGACGTGCGTCGGTCACATAACAACGGTCTGGCAGACAGCACCGACGTGTCCCACAGATCCTGGATGGACGACCGTAGCTGCGGCGCAGTGGATCGGGTCGCAATATACGGCCCCACAGTGCAACTATCAGGTAAAGCCGGGGTGCGCTCCGGGATCTATCCAGTCCGGGCCCGATTGGAATGGTTCGACATGGGTCAACCTCGTATGTGTCACTCCGTCCCCGCCACCATTAACGATCGTGTCGACCACGGGATTCTGGGTATGGGGGGCTTGCGAGACCTTCACCAATGGGAACAAATCTGGCTCGATGCCAACAGCGGTCTATCAGAATAATTGGTCCGATGGATCAACCACGTATTTTCAGTATTACTTCGGTAAGCAATACCCGGTTTTGATGGACGGTAAAGGGCGGCCTTACGTGACGTCCATTGGCGACAATTGGGATACGTACGCTGACGGGAACACGTGGCCGCTTGCGTCGTTATACGCGGTGGCTGTCGGCTATCCGGGCGCTTCGATTCCACCGCAGCCCGCATACGCGTGTTCGGGTTTTAACCACTAGGTGATAAGAAAGTTCGCAAACGCCACAAAACGTAGAGCCAACAAAAAGCCCCGCGTCAAGAAACGCGCGGCTTTCTGCCTGGGGGCGATTGCCCGTGGTGAACCAGTCGAAATGTCTTGGGTTGTCGCGGATCAGCCGATCACGTTGCCGGTCGTGAACGTGAAGCTCCGCGAAAATGCCGTACCGTTACGCGTGCCGGTGAGCGACACCGTATAGGTGGTATTTGCATTCAACGGGGCGACCGGGTACGCAACGGCTTCGAACGGCGGCAGTTCCTTGTTCGGGTCAGTTGGCGAGTTCAGGATTTGCAGGGTGACAACGTTACCCGACGAGTCGGTATAGGTGCCCGAAGTCAGCACGATCGTGTCCGTCGCGTTGCCCACGACGGCGACTGGCATACCGAACGCGCCCGAAGTATTCGGCGGCGCTGGGATTTCGCCGATCTCTTTATACGGCACCCCCGTGGTGCCTTGGCACGGGAAGGTCAGGGGCAAATTGCCCGCCAATGATTGCAGGTTTGCAATTGAATTCGACGCTTGGATTTGAGGAAACCCGTTGTACGTCGTTTCGTTCCATCCCAAACCGATTGCCGTAACCGGCCAGCTCGCGATTGCTATATGGTAGACGCCACCCATCCACGCATATGCGATTGCCTCGCCGTACGCTGTTTCGGTAAGCTTGGCGTTCGTGTAATAGCCCGCGCTTTCGCCACCTGCATAGACAGTCTGCGATCCCGGGGAAATGGTCTGCGAACCCGGGAATCCGAAATGAACTGCCCGATCGGCATACGTGACCCCGGTAAATCCAGGATTGCCGGCTACCTCGGTGTCCGTGACGGTGCCGCCATTCTGGCCCATGTAGGATGCGTGGGCCTGCGCGGCCTGATCCAGTTGGGTGTTTTCAACGAGGGCCGGGAAGCCGCACTGCTGCCGTTGCTGGTTGATCGTATTGAAAATAGCGAGTTGCGCGCTATCAGCGGCATACTGCGGCGTGGTTACGTTTGCGCTGGTCGCCGTAGACGCTGGCGGGGTGCTGCTGCTCCCGTTGTTGTTGCTGCTGCCGCCGTTGCTGCTACCGCTACTGTCACCACCGCCACCACCGCCGCATGCAGCCAGGGCAAGCACGGCCGCGAAAGAAATGGCTGTCAGAGTGGAAATGTTCTTCTTCATTATCGAATCCTTGGATTTGTTGTTGGCCGTGCACCTTGCGCGACCTTGATTCCATCTTATCGAGCGGTGCGCAAAGTCAAGTCGCCTCCCCGCTGCGTTCGGCCCTTCGCCAGGCGATCGGATTGATGCCAGATTTGGCGAGCCATTCTAGTGGTAACGGAAAGTTTGAGTGAGGCTTGAGGCCAAACGTCGTCTGAGGGAGGAAAACAGCGACCTCGAGACGGACATCCCTGTTCCTACCGGCGTCTGCGGGCGCGTCGGTGAAAGACTCGCAAACCAACGAAGGCGGCAACCAAGCCGATACCAGTAATGGTTGGCCCGGCTTTCGCGAGTTGCGGGACGACCCGGGTGGCCATATACAGGGCAAATAGCGCGATTGAGACTCGACCGACCCATGGGGCACTCAAAAAGGACAGTAGAGGCGATGGCTGGCTGCTCACATAGTGGACGTATCCCTCGTTGGCCTTTTCGAGGTCGAACTCCGCGGCATTCACGGCGCGCTCGCTCCGGTAGAACCTTTCGTATCGCTCAAAGCGCCCGTCACCGCGCCCGTCGAGCCATGCAGCGTTGCTCTCCCGCGCGAGGTAGGCGTAGTCATCCATCGTTGCGCCTAGTGAACGTGTCCTGCGTGCCACGCGATCGCACCGATAGCATCGGCGATGATGCTACCGTCTGCCTCGGCGTAGTACGCGCCGGTTTCAGGGTTTTGCCAACCGAACTGGGGCCGACCATCAATGCAAAAGATGACGAGTCCAGCGGGCAGGTCAACTTCGCTGGGTTTGCCCTCAGGTCTCACTGTTTGCCCTCCGCGCAGCGCGCTTTTTCGCGCCGAGCTGCTGGTTGCAGGCAGGGCATGTGAAGCGACTGTGCATTTCAATCTTCGCGTCGTTGTTTGACACGACGTAATGCGTGCTGCATGTGCGGCAAGGCGCGACGGTCAGGCGAGCATCGGCTGCCATCGAACGGATCAGGTTCCATCCGCGGTCCGGCATGATGACCCGATTGCCGCCGAATAGCCGGTCGTAGACATCATTGGTTGCGAGCAGCGCCTCGGCCGGATTCGCACCCATAGCAGTTGCCGATCGATACAACCACGCGTAGACGGTAGCGTGCAGTCGATGGACCGGAGTTTCGACAAACCATGACAGCGAAGTTGCCGTGTTGCCGCATGGCGAACTCTTGCCGTGGATCTCGCTGTAGCGCGTTCGCATCTGATGCTGGTTCAGACCGAAAAGGTTCGAGGCCGTTGAGGCGCGCAGACCGTAGGCCATCATCGCGCTGGCGTACGCCTCGTTTTTCAGGCGCCCAAGACGAAGTTCTCCCCATTGAGCAGCGTAAGGAAGACCTCCAACGCGAGAGGGCGAGGTCAACATGATCTGGTGGGCGATCATCTCGTCAGTCAGGGTGCTGCCGGCGAACTCCCACCAGAACGTTGGACTGTTGAAACGCCAGCGGAACAGCGGCAATTCCTTCATCCGGCCCAGCGCCAACTGGAGCTTGTGCGTCGGGACAGAAATCAGATACTTCGCGACCTCGGTCGAAATGCCTAGCAGCGGGGCACTCAGCACGCTGACGTTGAGCACCTGCGTGACAAGCGAAACGAATGCGGAATTCTGCTGGTTCACCGCGTAAGCCATCAGTGAGTCAAGCTGAGGCGTCTTGCGGCGAAGCACATCGACAGCCACGGTGGTGGCAGTGTTGTCGACGAAGCACCGCCAGTCCTCGGCGGTCTTCAGCGTCGGCTCGACCATCAGAAACGGCGCGCGCAGCAGGTTTCGAAGCGAAGACTGGTTGAGCTGAAGCTGCTCGATCTCTTTGCGCTCGACATTGAAGACCTCGTTGAACCGACTGTCCTGCTTGAGCAACCACTTCATGTGGTCGACCAGATTGAAGTTTGCAACCTGAATTTGGCCGGTGAGCCATTCCGGCACATAGAACCGGTCAATCGCCCGGTAACCGTCTTTATTGTTCACTGCGTTTTTTCCTTGTCTCTCAAACACATCAGTTTCCTGCGGAGTCAGGCCGCGCGAGCTGCTGCCAGCAATTCCCCGTGAAACTTGCCCGTAAGATCGGCCAGTCCCGTCAGAAGTCCCTTAAAGCGGCCGAGCGAACCGTCGGCCGTGACCAGCAGTTGAACGCTGTGGAATTCCTGAATGAACGAGCCGAAACGTTCTACCAGCCCGGCAACCCGCTTTTCGACGGCCGCTTTCTGATCGATTTCCGCTTCCTGTTTTTTCTTGAGCTCGGTCAGTTCCGTGAGGCGCTTTTGCGCAGCTTCACATTCACTGGTGAGCCGGCTGAGTTCCTCGAACCGGGTTTTCGCAGCGCTCTCAAGATTCCGCAGGTGCTCGGGCGTGACTTCGACCTCAACTTCTCTGATCGTGACCTTTTCATGGGCTTCGGCAAGCTCACGGCTTTTGGCCTGGACTTCACGTTCAAGCGTCGCAATGGTGCTTTGCAGGCCGCTCGCGGTCTGTTCGGCTGAGGCAAGGTCGACCATGGTCTTCCTCAGCTTCTCGCGGTCCTTCTCGACTTCATGATTCAGACGCTTCGCTTCCGCTGCGAGCCACTCGTTGTCGTTCTTCGCGTCGTCAAGCTGGCCATAGATTTCGGACAGCTGGCTTGTAACGGTAGCGAGGGCGCTCTCCTTCTCCATTAGGCGATCCTCGTAGCTCTCGATGATCTTCTTGATGTCGCGCTTGCTCAGATCGGGATTGTCGCGCTTGGCGTCAATGACCATCTCTACGACTTCGTCGCTCTTGTTCACCAGCAGCTGCATGTCGGTGATCGACAGCATTTCGACCGCGCCGCTGTTCTTGCTGAAACGCTCGTAGCAGCGAATGTAGAGGTAGACCGAGTCGCGTTTCTTGCGGAACGTTCCTTCAAGGAAGCTGTAGACAAGCTCGGCTGCCTTTTTGCGGACCTGCTTCGTATCACCGTACGTGCTCACGAAGTGGCCCTCGATCCGCGTTCGGATGTGATAGAACGAGCCTCCGATGCGCATGTGTTCGAGAAGAATCTTTTTCGTCGAGTGCGCGACTTCCTCGGCTTCTTCTGCGATCGAAGCACGCAGTCCGGCCGATATCTCATCGCCACCGAAGAACTCATTGACCTTCTGGCCAATTTCATGTTCGGACGGCACATGAGCGAAGGCGAGGGGCAATTCCCGCTCAACGTTGCCGTCGTTGCCCTCAGGACGGGTAGGATCGAAATCGTCCTCGTCGCCTGCTGTAACCGGGACATTCTTTTTGGTCATGTTGTTCTCTCTTCTTTTCGTGCTCGTTGCTGATCTTCTCCTGCTTTTTTTGCAGGCGCCAAGGCCAATCGCCGGATCGTTCGAAAGCGGGTGCAACCTGTTTTCCCGAAATGCACCGCCTCAGAATACGCGCCGTTTCGTCGCTGCCATCCCGATAAGAAGCTCAGTTTCATGCAGCTTTCACAGGAATGAAGTACCGGGTATCCGACGGCCAGAACAGTTGATTCGGCAAACATTTCTGAAACTTTAGGCGCCGATCGGTATTTTTTTAGGGTTTTCCCTCAGTTTCAACCGGTGCCTTTCTATGGCATCGGGCGCTGTTTCGGCGACAGCCAGGACAGCCCGTCGCGCATGAAGCACATTCACAGGCCGGTTGGTTGTGGAGACGTACTCGGACTTTCGGGCGCGAAGCCACTGCCGCAGATCGGCTGCCCGCATCAGGTTTAAAGGAAGGGCGGAGGACAGGTCGCAATGAGCGTGAGGGAATGCCGCCACCCCTTCCACTGGCCAGGTTCCCGGCAGAATTGAGCGCAGAAAAGCGACCTTCGAGCGGTTCTGTTGCATCGGTGAGCGCCGTACATCTCTCAGTCCGTCCACCCCGATACGAACGACCGTCTGTAGGTCTTGCCCTGGTTCAATGCGACCCGCCCAGTTTTTCGTCTCCACAACGAAGATGCCGAAAGGCGTCACGACAAGATGATCGACCTCGGCAGTCGGAAACTCGGCCCCCGGCGCATGGTTGAGCAGAAGGGGGCCCGGATGCAGATAGAAGTTGTCGCCGCAGAGCCATTGCAAAGCGGCATGGAGCTCGGTCTGAACGGCGGCTTCACCTTCGTCGCCGCTACGCTGGCTGCGCGTTGCGGGGGGATGGCTGGAATTCGACTGGGGTCGGCGGCTGAGTGCCCGATAGACGAATACGCAACCGGTTACGAGAAAAATGTACGTCAGCATCGTTAAACCTCGCGGAGTGAAGATGATTCCAGTCTGCCGCGAAAATTGAGAAGTCAAGTCGTCGCCGGAACGACGGTGGTGTTGACGCCGCCGTCGATTCGACGGTGTCTGCATTGGCCATATCCCTTGATGCGCCGGGGCATCCGTCGCGCCATTCGGCCGGTTTGACGTCGCTCCTCGAAAATACATGTGCAGCACTTACATGTGCCTTTCCGCCAATCCTTTCTTCTTGCCTTCATGCACCCCCGGAAAGCTATAGGATTTAGTCGAGCTTTCTTGGTGAAGACGTTGAGCCGGCTCAGACAGGTCCGCCCAACGGGTGCGCATCTCCAGGACATTCAAAGCTGTATGACATTGGCGAGCATTTGCGGCTTCCAGCAACTGACTGAGCGCTAACCTTGCACTATCCATTGGCGTCCTGCGACGCATCGACCTGCCGCGAGTGATCTCGCGCTACCTGCTTTTCCCATCTCCGCCTTTTTCCTGCCGCAAGAGCTTTGGTGCGTGTCCGTGTGGACGCAGACCAAAGCGCTTCGCGCCTGAGTTTCCTTGCTCTTCGAGCATCGAAACCACCGGACGTTAGTCCGGACATTCCCTGTTGATTATTTTTCTGGAGAGAAAAATGCTGAAGGCCCATTTCAAAGACTCAATCAAGTCGCCAGGCAAGGTGCTGGCTCTGTGTTTCATCGCGTATTTCGCGACCATTTCGTTTGTCGTTTCCGGCTTCCTCGTTCTTCTGGTTGCCCATTGGGTAGTCAAGGAAATGAAGAAGAAGGGGAAGGCCATTCTGCAGGCGGAAGCGGATGCGGAAGCGGCTCGCATCGAGACTGAAAAACTCGCTGCCCGAGCTGCAGGCGAAACGAAAGTGCCAGTTGCATCTGCCGCAACTGCAGCCGCGAACGACAGCAATATGAAGCCGACTCCGATGAAGCAGTACGCAAAATCGGCTGTCGTTGTTCCGTTCAAGAACGGTACCCGTTAATTGGCCTACCGTTGTTATCTACCGTCACCTAGGGCCTCGCGCCTCTGGTGACGGCACCCTTCACCCTGCCGGGAATCTCATTCCCGGACACGGGCCATGAGATTGCCGGCGCCACCGGAGCAATCCCATGGAAACGCATGTGGCTGCCTGGCAGCTGGACATGTTCGGCGATTCATCGCCTGTTGTCGTACCCCCTCCCAAGCCTGATCCGCTGCCCGATCCGCATCTCTGGAGCGAGTCGGTGCGCGCAAAGATGGTCGATGCGCTCATCTCACTCGCCAGCGACAGTCGTAGCGGCGACAACATGCCCGAGTCGCTGATGGATTGCGCAGACCTGCTGTCCGAACGTCTACGCAATCGCAAGATCGATGTCGATGACTACCGCGCGACGCTGGGCTGGATCATGGGTTACTGGCATGGCGCGCTGCCCTATCTATATGTGTGCAAGGTCAACGGCGTTGATCCGGAGATCCTGCAGGACGCAATTCTTAGCACGCCGCTACTTCTGCGCGATTTGCGCGAAGTTCAGCGCGTGTGCTTTGGCACGTTGCTATAGGAGCGAGTCATGGCGAACGCAGTAACGCTTTTTGCCCGCGTCATGGCGGACCTCTTCAACGGCAAATCTGCAAGCGGGCCCTCCGGGTTCTGCGCACAGACGAACCCGCAGCCGGACGCACCAGATCCAGAACCGACGGACGGGAATGACACCACGGCCAGCACGGTCGGGCAGGGCGCGCCGAACGAGACCGTCGTAACAATCGGCGACATCCCCCATCTGTTCGTCGATGAAGGTGATCACGTCGTCCAGTTCAGTCCTGCTTTCGACGACCACTCAGAAGAAACCGAGTTCGGTATGAAGATCCTCCCCGATCTCGCGCCGCACTGGGCGCAGCGTGCCGTGCACCGGTGTCCGCTCAAGGAGGCGGTAGCTGCCGCGATCCGCCACAACGGCAATCCACCTGCCACCAGTCCTGCGGCTCAGAGTAAGCGGCTCGGCAACGGCCATCCTGATCCATCAGCCGGAAGCGAAGAAGCGTTTGAGGTCGAACCGGCGATGCCAACGCGATCGCGCCGCAACGACAACGCGGACGCGTCGAACGTCGTTGGCCGCATCGTTTCATGGGGCGAAGAGGGCTTTCCCGATCGCAAGAAGCCGGGGCGCTTTTACAAATCCTTCGCGATGCATATCGACACCAGCGCTGGTGAGCGAACGCTGCAAGGCGAAGGCCTGAAGGAAGCGATCGCGGAAAGCCGCTGTGTCGTTGGTGATGTCGTCTCTGTACGTCGCACCGGGAAAGTCAAGGTTCCCGCGATCCGCACGGATGGCTCACCCATTGTCAAGGACGGCAAGCCGCTCATGTGGGACAAGTGGCTATGGTCAATATCTAATTAGAGGAACATCAAATGGCATCTGTCAACAAAGTGATTCTCGCCGGAAACCTCGGCGCAGACCCTGAAGTTCGATATCTTCCAAGCGGCGACGCAGTGGCGAACATTCGTCTTGCAACGACCGATCGTTACAAGGACAAGGCGTCGGGCGAGATGAAAGAGGCGACAGAGTGGCACCGCGTCTCATTCTTCGGGCGCCTCGCCGAAATCGTGTCAGAGTATTTGAAGAAGGGCTCGTCGGTGTATATCGAAGGGCGTATTCGCACCCGCAAGTGGCAGGCGCAGGACGGTACCGACCGCTACTCGACGGAAATCGTTGCCGACCAGATGCAGATGCTGGGCGGCCGTAGCAGTGACTTAAGCGGCGGCGACTTCGAACAGCGTAGCGGCTCGCGCGCACAGCGACCCGGTCCGGCCTCGCGTTCTAATGATTCGCGTCAGTCGCACGCAGGCACCCGCGGGCAACCTCCGCAGCCGTCTCATAGCGGCGGTGGTTTCGACGAAATGGACGATCCGATCCCGTTCTGAGGTTTTGTAACCGCCGAGCTGCATGGCTTGCGATCTGATCCCGGAAAGGCTCACCTTTTCCTGATCCTTCTCCCGTAACACCTCACCATCGCAACGACATGCCTTCGGGCGTGTCGTGCGACGGACCTTCTGCACTGGCCGTTCGGGCCTGCCTCCTTCTCTGTCCAGCCAGCACGTCTGCTGAAAAAAGTTGCCCGCCAGTGCGCGGACTGCTTTTTTGAGCACGCGTTCTTACGCCTGTCTCAGGCATCGACCCCAACCCACTTCCACCTAGGAGAGTGACAATGAGTACATCTGGACGCGGGCTTTCACCCGAGAAGTACGAGTGGCTGCAACGCAAGCTGAAGGAATTCAGTCTCTCGCCGGAGGCGTGGATTTCGACATTGATGAGCTATGGCATTTCTGGCGATTCTCTGACTGGCAACGGGGCTCCGTGCCCGATCTGTGGCGGTGACGACCGCTTCACATATGACAACAGGAACGGGCGTGGTGACTGGATTTGTCGCCAGTGCAACGACGGACGTCCAGGCGCTGGTGACGGCTTGCAGCTCATCGCGAAAGTAAGCGGCATCGGACTCTATCGCCTGATGCGCCAACTCGATGGTGGCTTGCCGCCGCCGCCGCCCGCCACCTGCAACAAGAAGGCACCTGAGCCCAGGCGCAAAGTCGACCGCGCGTTCGTTGAGAAGATCCTCAACGTGACATGGGAAAAGGATTGTGCACCGCTCGAGGCCGGTGGATTCGCCATGCAGTATCTCAAAGGGCGTGTGCCAGGGTTGTCGGTCGAACCGTCGAAGGCTTTGCGCTTTGGCATGCTCGAATACCGGGACAACGACAAGACGGTGCTTGGCACCTGGCCCGGTATCGTCGCGCGCTATGTGTTGCCTGACGGACGGCTCGGCACATTGCACCGGACGTATCTTGACCATCATGTGCCGAAGAAGGCCACGATCGTCTCAGCAGATGGGGAGATTCTTGATTCCAAGAAGAACCACATGACCCTGAATTCCTTGCCAGGTGGCGCTGTTCGACTGATGGACCCGGTCGATGGCGAAATTGGTGTAGGGGAGGGGCTTGAATCGGCGTACGGCGCGCATATGGAATTCGGTGTGCCGGCCTGGTACTGCCTGAACAAGGATCTTCTGCGGCAGTTCGTTGTTCCTCGCGGGCTCGGTATCAAGGTCGTCCATATCTTCATGGACTTCGACGAAATCGATCCGAAGACCCGAAAGTCGCCTGGCGTCGCGGCGGGAATGGAGCTCGCAACGCGCTTGCGTGCCGAGGGATATTCCGTCGTGCTGCATCGTCCGAGGCGTCGTGGGCACGACTACTGCAATGAGTGGAATGAGTTGTGGCTGCTCAGGCGCAATTCGTCGCTGCACAGGCAGCATCGTTATGTGGATATGCGGCAAGCTGTCGCCGCTTAAGTATTGCGCCGGCGTACTGGCGATCTTCAAACCTGCCCGATGGGGATATTCCCCATCGGGGAAGTCTTGTCGGGCCAATTTCTATGGAGTGGAAAATGGCTTCGTTCCAGGTTCTCGTGGGTAGCTTCGCAATCGTCGCAACCAACGGCGCTGCGGGTGGCCGTCAGCGTGTAGGAAAGTCGGATGCCGTCGCTTTCGACGTAATCGACCGGACCGCCGGTGGCAACACCGCGTATGCGTGTCGCGATCAGTCCTTTCCAGATGCGTGGGACTTTTGTACGCGCCGACTTCTTGTTACTGCGGCTCCACGGTCGCATTGATCCAGAAAAGCGAAACGGCTCCCCCAGATTTTGGGGGAGCCGTTTTTTTTTGCCTGCGCGCTCCGTTCATTTCATGATCGCGACGCAGACTGCAACAACGACGGCAAAGACTTTCCACATGCGCCAAAGTTCGCTCGACCAGAGCGCGCCGGCGGCACCAGTCAGCAGCAGCACGACGCACAGATCATTGTTGACGTGCATGCTCGCCAGCATCGCGGCAAACCACCAGAGCGCGAGCGACGCGCCGAATATGATCGCGCGGCGTGTGAAGAACGGAAGCGCCATGAACTTCGTATAGCAGACCGTCAGCCGATCCATTGCATTCACTCCTTGGATTTGGTTTTCGCCAGGTGTTCTACGGCATCGAGGCTGTACCAGCCGGCAATACCAGCAGCAATCAGAGTCGCAATGAACAGCCAGGAGCGCGGTTCAGTCAGTGGCAGGCCGTTACGCACGATTTCGATTAATTCCAGCATTTTCGTCCCCTAAGATCGGTAGCCGCTTCGATGCACCGCACGTCGCGCGATGAATTTCGAAGCCATGACCCATCTTCGCATTACCACGGCGAATTGACGTCCTCCCCTCCCTGAAGGACTGAGCTTTACCCACAAGTCCGCTTGTAAACTGGTTCGGACGGTGTTAACTTTCGCGCATTCAATTGATGTAGCGGCTGCGGATTGGCGATCGGAGACGACACGGCAGACTGGGCGAGCGAGGA
>NZ_JBFRCK010000044.1:0-40146 GCF_040965775.1 Paraburkholderia sp. BR10954 | reverse complement strand
ATCCAGACCTCGACAGAATTTGCAGGAAACTACCCATAATCTGCCAGGTTCCTGCAAATGCATCAACAACTTTCCGCTTCAAACCCTTGCTGCAAAAGGCTCTCCGGATTGTTCAGGTTCGACTAATGAGCGTCGCCTGACCAACGTCGCCGCGGGCGCTGCGCCCACTGACGCGGTCAACGTGAGCCAGTTGAACGCGGTCGACAACAAGGTCGATGCACTCGCTGAAAGCAGCGCGCTGCACTACCTCAGCGCTGCCGACCCGGCCGACGGCTCCAACAACGCGCTCGCAGAAGGCACGCACGCGCTCGCCGTGGGCAGCAACGCCAGCGCCGTCGGCGCCAACGCAAGCGCATTCGGCACGAGCGCCAGCGCGAGCGCAACGGACTCGACCGCGATAGGCGCGGGCGCCGTCGCCGGCACGGCCGGCGCGACCTCGCTGGGCGCGTCAGCGTCGGCCTACGGCTCAGGGGCCACGGCGCTCGGGGCCAGCGCGACGGCAAACGGCGACGGCACGCTCGCGATCGGCTCTGGTGCCAGCGCAGCCGCCGACAACGCACTTTCGCTCGGCTATCAGTCGAGCGCGCTGGCGGCGAACGCCGTCGCGCTCGGTCAGGGCTCGATCGCCGATCGCGCGGGGACCGTATCGGTCGGGTCAGCGGGCAACGAGCGTCAGATCACCAACGTCGCGGCCGGCACCGCGGACACCGATGCGGTCAACGTCGCCCAGCTGAAAGCGGTGAGCGATCAGAGCAGCGCGAGCGCGGCGAAACTCGACGGCGCGGTCATGTACGACACGAACGCCGACGGCAGCATCAATCGGAACAGCATTACGCTCGGCGGCGATACCACGGAGGGCACCGCCATCCACAACCTCGCGAACGGCGTGCGGGCGTCCGACGCGGTCAACCTCGGTCAGCTGAACGCGGCGCTCGAAGGGGCTATCAATAACGCGGCGACCGGTTCGGCCGGCGCGTTATTCAGTGCTGCGGGTGATAGCGCGACTGAAACCGCGCAAGCATCCGGTGCACACGCGATTGCGGCCGGGGCGAATGCGCGGGCAAGCGGCGCCAACGCGGCAAGCGTCGGGGCGAACGCCATCGCCAGCGGCAACAACGCGACGGCGGTCGGCGCCGCGGCCAGCGCGAGCGCCGACAACTCGGTGGCCTTGGGCCAGGGCTCCATCGCAGACCGAGCGAACTCAGTATCGGTTGGCTCGGTGGGCCAGGAGCGCCAGATCACCAACGTCGCGGCCGGCGTGCGAGGCAGCGACGCGGTCAACGTCAATCAGTTGCAGCAAAGCATGAGCGGCGCGATCAGCGCGGCGAATCGCTATACGGACGATCAGATCCGTTCCGCCCGCCGGGACAGCTACGGGGGCACGGCATCGGCGCTCGCGATGACAGGCTTGCCGCAAGCGGTCCTGCCCGGACACGGCATGGTCGCGATGGCGGCCGGCACGTACGGCGGTCAATCCGCGCTCGCAATCAGCGTGTCGCAGTTGTCGGACACCGGCAAATGGATCTACAAGGCCCAAGGCAGCGCCGACTCACGCGGGCAGTTCGGCGCATCGATCGGCGCGGGGATGCATTGGTGAAATCAGCACGGGCGATCGTGTCAGGCAAAGCCCGGCCGCCTTGCACACCCAGTGTCCAGCGCCCGCGTGCGAGCGGCCTGACTTTACCGCTGCATCGACTCCCACACCTTGTACAAGCGCTTCACCGAGACCGGCATGGGGGTGCGCAGCTCCTGCGCAAACAGCGAGATGCGCAACTCCTCGAGCAGCCAGCGGAATTCCGCAAGCCGCGGATCCGTGACGCCGCCGCGCTGCGACACCGCCCGCTGATAGTGCTGCAACAGCGGCTGAAATTCGGCGAACTGCCGCGCGTCGCGGGTGGCGTCCGCGCGCAGCTTGTCGATACGCAGCGCCATCCCCTTCAGATAACGCGGGAAATGTGCGAGTTGGGCATACGGCGTATCGACGACAAAACGCTTGCCGATCAGCGCATCGAGTTGATTCTGCAGATCGGTGTACGCGGCCGCGAATGGCTTCGCCTGCAGAAGCTTCTTCGTCAGGCTCGCGTACTCGCCGAGGATCTGGCCGACCAGCCGCGAGATTTCCTGCGCGAGCAACGTGAGGCGGCTACGCCCTTCGTCACGGCGGGTATGGAAGCTCGCATCGTCGTCGGGCAGCGGGTCCTGCAGACACGCGCGGTCGAGCGCGGTGTCGATCAACTGATCGCGCAGTTCTTCCTGCGTGCCGCGCGGCATGAACTGCATCGCCATTTCGCGCAGGCCCGGCAGATTCTTCTCCAGATACTTGATCGGCTCCTTCAACTGCAGCGCGAAAAGCCGACGCAGGCCCGCCCGATGAATCCGCGCGGCTTCTTCGGGCGAATCGAACACCTCGACGTCGCAGTGGGTGCCACGGTCCACGAGCGCCGGGTAACCAAACAACGTCTGGCCACCACGGCGAATTTCGAGCAACTCGGGCAGCTTGCCGAAATTCCACGTGGTCAGGTCTTCGTACAGCGCGGTGGCTGGTGCGCCATCCGGCGCCGCGGGTTGTGGCGCGGCCGCGCCCTTGCCGCGCGCCGGGCCGCTCGCAGCCAGATCGGGAGACCGCGCAGGTGTCGCGACACCGCCGCCTGCATCGGCCAGGGCGGCGCCTGCCGCGCCCGAAACGAGCTTCTGGAAATGCTGCTGCGCCTGACCGCCGAGTTCTGCGCGCAGTTGCGACAGATTGCGTCCCATCGCGAGCTGCCGGCCATGTTCGTCGATGACCTTGAAGTTCATGAACAGATGCGCGGGCAGCGTCTCGAGCTTGAAGTCGGACTGCTTCATCGCGACCTGGGTCTGCTCGCGCACGTCGGCGATCAGCGCTTCGAGCAGCCCGCCTGCTCCGAAGCGCTGGGCGCCGTGCCGTTCGGCGAAACCTGCCGCGTATTCAGGGAGCGGCACGCAATGCCGACGCAGCTTCTGCGGCAGCGACTTCAGCAGCAACTGCGCCTTCTCTTTCAGCATTCCGGGCACGAGCCACTCACAACGGCGCGCGTCGACCTGGTTCAGCGCATACAGCGGTATCGCGAGCGTTACGCCGTCGCGAGGCGTGCCCGGCTCGAAGTGATAGGTCAGCGCCATCTCGATGCCCGCCATCGTCAGCCGCTTCGGGAACAGATCCGTCGTGACACCCGCCGCTTCGTGCCGCATCAGATCGTCGCGGGACAAATACAAAAGCCGCAGCTTGTCCTCCGCCTGGCCGCCCTTTTTGACTTCGTCGCGATACCAGCGCTCGAACGACGCGCCGGTATAGACGCCATCCGGCAGCGCCTGATCGTAGAACGCGTAGATCAATTCGTCGTCGACCAGCACGTCCTGGCGGCGCGACTTGTGCTCGAGCTGTTCGATGTCGGCAAGCAGCTTGCGGTTGTGCGCGAAGAACGCCAGCTTCGTGTCGAACTCCCCTTCAACAAGCGCACCGCGAATAAACAGCTCGCGCGCCCGCGCCGGGTCCTGCTTGCCGAATGCGACGCGCCGCCGGTGATAAATCGGCAGGCCGTACAGCATCGCGCGCTCGAACGCGGACACCTGCGCCGCGCGCTTTTCCCAATGTGGCTCCGACAGCGACTTTTTCAGCAGATGCGCGCCGACCTTCTCGACCCACTCCGGCTCGATTTTCGCGATACAGCGCGCGTAAAGCCGGCTCGTTTCGACCAGCTCGGCAGCCATTACCCACTTGCCCGCTTTTTTCACGAGCGCAGAGCCCGGCCACAAATAGAACTTGATGCCGCGCGCGCCGAGATAGTACGGCTCATCGTCGGCTTTCAGGCCGATGTTGCCGAGAAGGCCGGTCAGCAGCGCAAGATGGATCTGCTCGAATGTAGCCTCCGCTTCGTTCAGGCGCCAGCCGTGCTCCCGCACGACCGTCAGCAGTTGCGAATGGACATCGCGCCACTCGCGCAGCCGCAACTGCGACAGGAAGTTCTTGCGGCACTCGTCCTGCAACTGCCGGTTCGATTTCTTGTGCGCGATCGCTTCGTCGAACCAGTTCCAGATCTTCAGCCACTGCAGGAATTCGGAGCGCTCGTCAGCGAAGCGGCGATGCGCCTGGTCGGCCTGCTCCTGCGCGTCGATCGGCCGATCGCGCGGGTCCTGCACGGACAGCGCGCTCGCGATGATCAGCACTTCCTTCAGCGCCTGCTGGTCGCGCGCGGCGAGGATCATGCGGCCGACGCGCGGATCGAGCGGCAGTCGCGCGAGTTCACGGCCGAGCGGCGTCAGGTGATTGTCGTCGTCGACGGCGCCGAGCTCGTTGAGCAACTGGTAGCCGTCGGAAATCGCACGGCCCGGCGGGGGCTCGATAAACGGGAACGTTTCGATCGCCGTCAGGTGCAGCGACTTCATGCGCAGAATCACCGAAGCGAGCGAAGAGCGCAGAATTTCCGGATCGGTGAAGCGCGCGCGGCCCTGGAAGTCGCTTTCCTCGTACAGCCGAATGCAGATGCCATCGGCAACCCGTCCGCAACGCCCCGCCCGTTGATTCGCGGCGGCTTGAGAAATCGACTCGACCTGCAGCTGCTCGACCTTGCTGCGATACGAGTAGCGCTTCACGCGGGCGAGGCCCGTGTCGACCACGTAGCGGATGCCGGGTACCGTCAGCGAAGTTTCGGCGACGTTGGTGGCGAGCACGATGCGGCGCGCGTTCGACGCGCGGAACACGCGCTCCTGCTCGGCCGCCGAGAGCCGCGCGAACAGCGGCAGAATCTCCGTATGGGGCGGGTGATGTTTGCGCAGCGCCTCGGCGGCGTCCCGAATCTCACGCTCGCCGGGCAGGAACACCAGCACATCGCCGTGACCCTCGCGGCACAGTTCGTCGACGGCCTCGACGATCGCCTCCATCAGATCGCGATCGGTCTCGCGCTGCGTCTTCGGGCGCTCGCGGCCAGACGACGCCACACCCGAGGTCCCTTGCGCCGCCTTGACCGCCGGGCTGTCCTCGACCACCGGTCGGTAACGCACCTCGACCGGATAAAGCCGCCCGCTCACTTCGATCACCGGTGCGGGCTTATCGTCGCTGCCGAAGTGGCGCGCGAAACGGTCGGCGTCGATCGTCGCCGAGGTCACGATCAGCTTCAGGTCGGGACGCTTCGGAAGAATCTCCTTCAGGTAGCCGAGCAGAAAATCGATGTTCAGGCTGCGCTCGTGCGCTTCGTCGATGATCAGCGTGTCGTAGGCTTTCAGCAGCGGATCGGTCTGCGTTTCGGCAAGCAGAATGCCGTCGGTCATCAGCTTGACCGATGCGCCCGGCGCGAGGTTGTCGTTGAAGCGCACCTTGTAGCCGACCACTTCACCGAACGGCGTGCCGAGTTCCTCGGCGATACGGCGCCCGGTCGCCGACGCGGCGATCCGGCGCGGCTGCGTATGGCCGATCAGACCATTGCCGCCTGTGCCCAGACCACGGCCGAGCGTGAGGCAGATTTTCGGCAACTGCGTGGTCTTGCCCGAACCGGTTTCGCCCGACACGATCACGACCTGATTCTCCGCGATCGCCCGCGCGATCTCGTCGCGACGACCGGAAACGGGAAGTGCTTCGGGGAACGTGATCGGTGGAATCGGATTCGGCTCGACGATCCGCGGCGACCGCGGTTCGCGCGGCGCGCGAGGCTCCTTGCGCGGCTCGCCCGATTGTTTGTCGTGCGAGCGCGTGGCGCGCGGACCGCGACGTTGCTCGTCACGTGGTCCGCGCTCTTCCTGTTCGTTGCGAAGCGCACGATGCCGTTCAACGCGCGGCGTGTCCGAGCGCGCGTCGCGGACTTCGCCACGCTGCCCGCTTTGCCGCGTACCACCTCGCTCATCACGAGCCTGGCGGCCATGCGCACCGCGAGGCGCGGTCGAAGGCGTACTGCGGTGCTCGCTTTGCGGCCCCTCCTGTTGCTCGCTTTGCGGCCCACCACTCTGCTGCTCACGGGCCGCGTTTTGAAGCGCGGAACGGAATTGGCCGAGCTGCTCGCCCAACGAAGCTCCACGTGGCTCGCCACGAGCCCCACCGCCCCGCTTGGCACCGGACGCTTCACCCGATTCAGCGCGAGATTCGCCGCGCCGTTCATCACGCGCCGCGCCTCGCGCGCGAGGGTGCTTTTCGCGATCGTCACGACCCGCACCGCCACCTTCCTGCGACACTGTTTGCGCAGACGCGCCCGCCTCCCGACGCGCGTCACGCGCCTGCTCTGGTTTCGCATCCTGCGCTGGGTGGCGCATCGTGTCACCGGGCCTGGCCGGCTCACCGGCCGACGCCGGTTTCTCGTTCGCCCCAGCGGGACTTTTGGGTACATTCGACATGGGGGCGCATTATAATCCCCGGCATGAATTCCCAAACCGACCTCGTCCCCGCGCCCGCGAGCGTTCCGGCCCCCGCCGACTCACCGGAAACCCTCGCCCAGCACGCGCAATTCGTCGACTGGATGCGTTCAGTCGCTCCGTATATCCACGCGTTCCGAAACAAGACATTCGTCGTCGGTTTCGGCGGCGAAGTGGTGCATCAGGGGCTGCTCAATGCGCTCGTGTCCGACATCGCGCTGCTACAGGCAATGGGCATCCAGATCGTTTTGGTGCATGGCTCGCGCCCGCAGGTCGAGGAGCAGATGAGTCTCCACGGCGTCGAATCGGAGTTTTCGCACGGCATGCGCATTACCGACGCGCGCGCGCTCGAGTCCGCGAAGGAAGCCGCCGGCGAAGTGCGTCTCGACATCGAAGCCGCAATCAGCCAGGGTCTGCCGAACACGCCGATGGCGCACGCGCACATCAGCGTCGTGTCGGGCAACTTCGTAACGGCGCGCCCAGTCGGCATTCTGGACGGGGTCGACTTCCAGCACACGGGTCTCGTGCGCAAGATCGACGCGGATTCGATCAGACATTCGCTCGCGAGCCGCAAGCTCGTGCTGCTGTCGCCGCTCGGCTTCTCGCCCACCGGCGAAGCGTTCAATCTGTCGATGGAAGACGTGGCTTCGGCCGCGGCCATCGCGCTGCGCGCCGACAAGATCGTGTTCCTGACCGAAACTGCGGGTCTGATGGAGACCAGCGAAAGCGGTACGGAGCTGATCCGCGAACTGTCGCTCGACGACGCCTACAAGCTGCACGAAAGCGGCGAAGTCACCGGCGACGCCGGCTTCTACCTGAAGCATTCGATCCGCGCCTGCCGCGGCGGCGTGCCGCGAGCGCACATCATCCCGTATGCGCTCGACGGCAGCCTGCTGCTCGAACTGTTCCTGCACGATGGCGTCGGCACGATGATCTCGTACGAGAACCTCGAAAGCCTGCGCGAAGCGACGCCGGACGACGTCGGCGGCATTCTCGCGCTGATCGAGCCGCTCGAAGCCGACGGCACGCTGGTACGGCGCGGCCGTCACCAGATCGAGCGCGACATCGACCATTTCTCGGTGATCGAGCACGACGGCGTGCTGTTCGGCTGCGCGGCGCTGTATCCGTATTCGCAGGAGCGCATCGGCGAAATGGCGTGCCTGACGGTCGCGCCCGAAGCGCAAGGCACCGGCGACGGCGAGCGTCTGCTCAAGCGGATCGAGCAGCGCGCGCGGGCACGCGGCCTCACGCGCATTTTCGTGCTCACCACGCGCACCGAACACTGGTTCCTGAAACGCGGCTTCGTCAAGGCTACGGTCGACGACCTGCCCGAAGACCGCCGCCGACTCTATAACTGGCAGCGAAAGTCGCTCGTGCTGATGAAACAGCTTTGAGTAGCCGCGTGATCGTCCCCATCTGATCCGAACTGGCGTTTGCCCGCCCCACGTTGATACAGTAATTATTTTTCATGGGACCGGAGTCCGTGCTAAAGCACTAACTCCGGTCGACACAGGAGAAGCACAGCATGACTCGTATGGTTCAATGCGCGAAGCTCGGCAAGGAAGCCGAAGGCCTCGATTTCCCGCCGCTGCCGGGCGAACTCGGCAAGCGGATCTACGAAAGTATCTCGAAGGAAGCCTGGCAGGCCTGGTTGAAGCAGCAGACCATGCTGATCAACGAAAACCGCCTGAACATGGCCGATCCGCGCGCGCGTCAGTATCTGATGAAGCAGACCGAAAAGTTCTTCTTCGGCGAAGGCGCGGATACCGCATCGGGCTACGTGCCGCCGTCGGCTTGAGCTTGCCACGTCGAGAGCGACACCAGCACGCGTCGCCCGAACCGGGCGAACACACGCCTAAAAATCCGCGCCGCAAGCGCGGATTTTTTTCGCCCCGACATCGGCCTCGCGTCGTGTCTGCATTCACCTCGTCTGCACGTCAAAAAATCGCCCCGCGAATGTTCTAAGCGGTCTGTTTTCAAACCCGTTTCGACCCCGCCCGGACCCCCGCCCCGCAATGGATTGAGCCACACAGGCGGCCTTCGCCCGCACCCCCGGTTTGCACGATCCTCTGTCATCGTGCTAATATGTGCCCCGTTTCAGCTGCAATTCACCTTCATTCGTGTTCTTTTCAGATTGGCTCGTCGTGCGTTTTCCGCGCGTGCGTCATCCTGAATCGAGCTGTTTTTAAACAAGAAGGCTCGTCGGTCGTTTCCCCGCCTAACGCGGATAAATTCAAGACCGGCCTTTTTCGTTTCAAGCCTTCATTGGCGCATGGGTCGGCTTCCGCAGCCCCGCGTCCTTCATGCACCTGCCCCCCTTCCACGGCCACGCAGGTGCAACTGCCAGCACAATCTAGACGAGTGTTTTTTCGCGAACTTATCGCGAGGCACTGGCGTTTGCTTCATTTCGCCAACTGTTCCGCCGCCGGATAAGCAGCGCCGCGGATACCCTCGCCACGCTCACGAAATTGCACTTCCAGCAACCGAGGCGGAACGCATCACGAGTTTCGTCGCAGTCATTGGAGTTTTTAACCTTGACCGCTTCCAGCAACGGCTTCTGGCGACATCACAAACAAGAACAACGCCTTACCCTCGACGACATCACCGTCGTCGATCACTCCCTCCTGAAACGGGCCGTCGGCGCAATGGCGCTCGGCAACGCGATGGAATGGTTCGATTTCGGCGTGTACAGCTATATCGCGGTGACGCTCGGCAAGGTGTTCTTCCCCTCGTCGAGTCCGTCGGCGCAGCTCATCGCGACCTTCGGCACGTTTGCCGCGGCGTTTCTCGTGCGGCCGATCGGCGGCATGGTGTTCGGGCCGCTCGGTGACCGTATCGGCCGTCAGCGCGTGCTGGCGATGACGATGATCATGATGGCCGCGGGCACCTTCGCGATCGGCCTGATCCCCAACTACGCGACGATCGGCATTCTCGCGCCGGCGCTATTGCTGCTCGCGCGCCTCGTGCAGGGCTTTTCGACCGGCGGCGAGTACGGCGGCGCCGCGACCTTCATTGCCGAATTCTCGACCGACAAGCGCCGCGGCTTCATGGGCAGCTTCCTCGAGTTCGGCACGCTGATCGGCTATGTGCTCGGCGCGGGCACGGTCGCGCTGTTGACGGCGACGCTGTCGACCGACGCACTGCTGTCCTGGGGCTGGCGCGTGCCGTTCCTGATCGCCGGTCCGCTCGGCCTCATGGGTCTCTACATCCGTATGAAGCTCGAGGAAACGCCCGCGTTCAAGAAGCAGGCCGAACAGCGTGAAGCCGAGGACCGCGCGCTGCCTAAGCAGTCGTTCGGCCAGCTGCTCGCGCAGCAATGGAAGCCGCTGCTGCTGTGCGTCGGCCTCGTGCTGATCTTCAACGTGACCGACTACATGGCGCTGTCGTATCTGCCGAGCTATCTGTCGGCGACGCTGCACTTCAATGAGACGCACGGCCTGTTCCTCGTGCTGCTCGTGATGATCCTGATGATGCCGATGACGCTCGCCGCCGGCCGTCTGTCCGACGCGATCGGCCGCAAGCCGGTGATGCTGCTCGGCTGCGTCGGTCTGTTCGCGCTGTCGATTCCCGCGCTGCTGCTGATTCGCATGGGCACGGTGCTGCCGGTGTTCGCCGGTCTGATGATTCTCGGCGTGCTGCTGTCGTGTTTCACCGGCGTGATGCCGTCGGCACTGCCGGCGCTGTTCCCGACCCGGATCCGCTACGGTGCGCTCGCGATCGGCTTCAATGTCTCGGTGTCGCTGTTCGGCGGTACGACGCCGCTCGTGACCGCATGGCTGGTCGACCGCACCGGCAATCTGATGATGCCCGCGTACTACCTGATGGGTGCATCGCTGATCGGCATCGTATCGGTGCTTGCGCTGCGCGAAACCGCGCGCAAGCCGCTGCTCGGCTCGGGCCCGTGCGTCGCGACGCGCGCCGAAGCGCACGCGGTGCTGCGCGGCGAACGCGAGGCCGAGGAGATGGATGAACGGTTCGCGGCGGCTGCGACCGCGCGTGCCTGATCGGCGCAGTCATCCCTCGCCAGAGTAGTCTCGAAGCGGGCCGGCGATTTTCGCCGGCCCGCTTTTTTTACGTCAGCAGCGCATCGAACGTCGCGCTGACCTGCGAGCCTTCGACGATCAGTCTGCCAGCGCACACCGGCAGCTTGAAGCGCCGTGGCCCCGCGCTGCCCGGATTGACGTACAGCACGCCGTCGCGCTCGGCGATCGAAGGCTTGTGCGAGTGGCCGCTCACCACGACGCGAATGCCTTCGTCGTGCGGTACGCAGCCCAGCTCGGCGATATCGTGCACGACCAGAATCGTCACCTGCTGGACGGTCAGCCGAGCATGCGTCGGTAAAGACGCCGCCCATTCACCGGTATCGTTGTTGCCGCGCACCGCGGTCAGCGGCGCGATTCGCGCGAGCGCGTCGAGCACGTCCGGCTTGCAGATATCGCCCGCGTGAATGATCGCGTCGCAGCCGTCGAGATAGTGCAACGCTTCGGGACGCACGAGGTTGTGCGTATCCGAGACGAGCCCGATGCGGGCAGTAGCCGATGGTGGGCGACGTGAAGTCATGCGCAGTCCTGCTCAGTCTGCGGCTGCGCAAACTCACGCGCCGCCGCTGGGGCGCGCCGCTGCCCAGCCAGCATGCGCCGCGTCAACCCCTGCACGACGACCGACACCACCGCCGCGCACGCAAAGCCCGTCGCCACACCGTACTGTGGCAACAGCAATGCCGTCACCGCGAAGAACGCCGCGAACGAGCCGCGCCCGACCACCATGCCGCGCATCAGCAGCGCGACGAAGTCCGCGCCATGCGCACGCTGCGCCGATACCGCGAGCACGATACCGAGCAGCGGAAACACCGACAGCACGCCACTCCACGCCGCGCCCATCGATGCCGAGGCCGTCGTCACCGCGAGCGTCAGCAGCGCGCCCGCGAGCATGCGTACCGCCAGATCCGCGCGGCCGACGCGCGCCGCCGGTACATGACCGGTCGCGCGCGGCAAGCTGCTCTGCGACACCGCGACGCCCACGCACGCCGCCGCCAGCGCCCACCCGGCCGAACCGGGCAGCCGCACGATCAGCAGCGCCGCGCCGAGCCAGCCGGCCACCCCCACGACCAGTGCAAGCGGCCAGGCGAAACGCCGGCAGGTCCAACCATAAGCAAGATTGAACGCCTCCAACGCGGCGATCGCCGCAATCGACGCCGCCGACGCCTGCGCCGCGAACGCCGGCCCTCGCTCGAGCGCGAGCAGCAGCATGATCGGTCCGGCGACGACCGGCAGCCCCGCGAGCCATCCCGCGACCGATGGTCCCCAGACGCGCGCGGCCACCGTCAGCGCCGCGAGAAAGGCCGGCACCAGCACGAGCTTCAGCGCGAGCAGCATGCTCAGGCCTCCAGCACGTGTTCGATGCGCCGGTCCGGCACGAACCACCACACGGCCGCGAGCGCGTACAGCGCCGCCGACGCCCACGGCACGACGAACGCGAGCCCGATGCCGGTCAGGTAAATGACGACCGAGACCTTACCCTTGAAGTCGTTGCCGAGCGCTTTGGCCAGTGCCGAATCGCGTCCATGCTGAGAAATCAGCGCACGCGTCAGGATGAAATACGCGATCGCCGACATGAACAGCACGATGCCGTACATCGCGGTCGGCCACGCGGCCAGATGGTTTCGGCCGACCCAGTGCGTGACGACCGGCAGCAGCGACAGCCAGAACAGCAGATGCAGGTTCGCCCACAGCACCGTGCCGTTGACCTTCTGCACCGCATGGAACACGTGATGGTGATTGTTCCAGTAGATGCCGACGTAGATGAAGCTCAGCACGTAAGCGCAGAACACCGGTACGACCGGGCGCAGCGCCGCGAGATCGTAGCCCTCGGGCACCTTCAGCTCGAGCACCATGATCGTGATGATGATGGCGATTACGCCATCGCTGAAGGCTTCGACGCGTCCCTTGCCCATGCTGCGTTGTCCCGAAGATGAATGCGGTGGGGCGCACAGCCCGCCCGCGCGTTGCGCCCGGGCCGCGCCGCTGCCGATTATCCGCGATGGCGCGAGGATTTGTCGATGCGCGGAACCGGCCGCGCGAACGGCTCTATGCGCCGGGGCTCACGGGTAGTAGACGGCGAGCCACACGCTTGGCTCGGTGTCGCTCGTATATGCGACGCGGTGCCGGCAATGCGCTTCGATCAGCACGTGATCGCCTGGCTTCATCGGATGCGGCTCGGGGTCGCCGTCGAATTCGAGCACCGCCGCGCCGCTGAGCAGCACGACCCATTCGGCGCGCGGGCTGTCGTACCAGAAGCCCGGCGGACTCGCCTGCCCCGTCGAGACGATCCGCTCTATCGTCACGCCGCCCCGCTCGACGAGCGCGTCGACCTGCTCATCGGCCGTCGTCCTCGACCGCGCGACGGCGTCGAACAGGTTGCCGCTGCTACGTGCGGGTTTGAGCGAGCTTGTCATGGGCGTGTCGCGCCGGCGTCAACGCATTCATTGCATCGGTTTGAGTCCATCGAGCAGCGTCGGCACGAGTTCGCTGATGGTCGGATGCACGTGCATCGCGTATTGCAAAGTCGAATATGGCGCGCCCGCCGTCATGATGTCGACGAACGTATGGATCGCCTCGTCGCCCTCGACGCCGTGAATCGCCGCGCCGAGTATCTGTTTGCTGTTCGCATCGACGAGCGCCTTCATGAAGCCGTCGGTTTCGCCACGCTCGCGCGCACGGCCCACGCGCGACATCGGCATCGTGGCGATCAGCGCATTGCGGCCGCTCTTGCGCACCTCCTCTTCCGACATGCCGACACGCGCGAGCGGCGGATCGACGAACACCGCGTACGTCATGATCCGCGTGTCGACGCTGCGCGCGCCGCCGTCGAGCAGGTTCGCCGCGACGATCTGGTAGTCGTCGTAAGACGTATGTGTGAACGCGCCGCGGCCGTTCACGTCGCCGATCGCCCACACGCCCGGCACGCTGGTGCGCAGCTGGCCGTCGACGATGATCGTGCCATGCCGGTCGGTCTCGATGCCCGCGACGTCGAGACCGAGGTCGTCGGTATTCGGCGTGCGGCCGGTCGCGATCAGCAGATGCGATGCCTCCATCGCCGGAATGTTCTGCTCGAAGCCGACGCACACGTCGTTTGCGCGATGCGGATGCGGCTCGACGCGCGTCGGCTGCACGCCGAAATGAAACTCGACGCCCTCGCGCGCGAGCACCTTCTGCACCGATTCCGCGAAATCGGCATCCTCGCGGTTGAGCACGCGCTCGCCACGCACCAGCACGCTGACGCGGCTGCCGAAGCGGCGAAACACCTGCGCGAATTCGAGCGCGATATAACTGCCGCCGACGATCACCAGATGATTCGGCAACGTGGTCAGTTCGAGCAGCGTCGAGTTCGTGTAGTACGGAATCCGCTGGATGCCTTCGAGCGGCGGCACGACCGCGCGCGTGCCGGTGTTGATGAAGATTTCGAACGCGCTGAGCTCGTCCAGCAGTTGGCCGTCGCGCCCGATGATCGAAAGCGTGCGCGCACCGGTGAAGCGCGCGTGGCCATTGAACACCGTGATGTTTTCCGTGCCGCGCAGCCATTTTTCGACGCCGCTGCGCGACTGTCCGATGATCCGGTCCTTGCGCGCCTTGACGGCCGCCATATCGACGCTGACCGAGCCCACCTGCACACCGAGGTCCGCCGCATGGCGCGCCACGTGCGCCGCGCGGGCGCTCGCCACATAAGATTTGGTCGGCGTGCAGCCAACGTTGACGCAGGTGCCGCCGAAGTCCGCGCGTTCGATCACCGCGGTACGGCGCCCGCTTTGAGCGAGCCGCACGGCGAGCGGCGAGCCGCCTTGTCCCGTACCGATCACGACTGCGTCGAAGTGCTGTGGCATGGCAACTCTCCCGGGGCAGGGTGCAGGTCGTAGCATCTTACGCTTAGTGCCACGGGCTGCCATGCGATGTCGGATTGTGCGGGCGCTTTGGCGACGGCCCGTTTCGCCGCGCGCCGCGCGAGGCGGCGCCAATCAGTCTGGATTACTGGGTGGTACTTCGCGGGACTTCTCAGGCGTGGCAATGAACCGCGCAAATCAACTCGCGCGAACGCTGCAATGCGGCCTGCGCGCCGCGCGCCGCGAACACCCAGCCGACCTGGCCGAGATTGAAGTCTTGCGACACCATCACCTGCATCAAGGCGACCATCGGCAACACGACCGATGGCCGGTAAAGCTGGTTTCTGATCAACTCTGACATCACGACCCCCATTGCGGAGCGCCGCTTCGGCACTGCGCACCAATAACGTTTCGATGGGGGAATTCTAGGGAGCGCGTCGCCGCCGATAAATAGCGGCAACGCGAAGTCACTTGTTCGGCAAACTGAACAATCGCATCAGGACGCCTTCGCCATGCCGATCAATTCCGCGTCGTACAGCGTGCGCGCATAGGCGCTGGCCCCGACCGGCCGGCTGTACAGGTAGCCCTGCTGCTTGTCGCAATCGATCGCGCGCAGAAACGCCGCCTGCTCGGCGGTCTCGACGCCCTCGGCGGTCACGTTCATGCCGAGCGAGTGCGCCATCGCGACGACCGCCTGGGTGATCGCGATCGAATCGCGATGATCCGGCAGCCCCGCGACGAACGACCGGTCGATCTTCAGGTTGTGCAGCGGAAAGCGCTTCAGGTACGACAGCGACGAATAGCCGGTGCCGAAATCGTCGACCGACACGCGCACGCCCATTGCGCTCAGCGCGCTCAGCATCGGCAGCACGGTATCGCTGTCGCTCATCAGCAGCCGCTCGGTGATTTCGAGTTCGAGCGCGGCCGGTTCGAGCGCGCACTGCGCGAGACAGCGCTCGATGCGCTCGAGCAGCCCGTCGTTGAACTGCCGCGGCGACAGATTCACCGCGACGACCAGATGCGGCGCCAACGTGCGCCGCCACTGCGCGACCTGCTGGCAGGCGTGTTCGAGCACCCAGTCGCCGATCTCGACGATCAGTCCAGCGTCCTCGGCGACCGGAATGAATTCGCCCGGCGACACGTTGCCCAGTTCGCCGTTGTACCAGCGCAGCAGCGCTTCCGCGCCGATCGTGCGGCCGCTCTGGCTATCGACGATCGGCTGGTACACGAGGCTCAGCTCGTTGCCCGCGAGCGCGCGCCGCAGCGACTGCTCGATCGTGAAACGCCGCTGCAGATGCTGGTTCAGCTCGGCGGTGAAGAACTGGAAGTTGTTGCGGCCGCGCTGCTTCGCGTGATACATCGCCGAGTCGGCGTTGCGCATCAGCGTCGCGACGTCCCGGCCGTCTTCGGGAAAGAGGCTGATGCCGATCGACGCGCCCAGGTAGTACTCGTTGCCCGCCACCGCGAATGGCACCGCGATCATGTCGAGAACACGATGCGCGAGGCCGATCAGCTCGCTGGTATTACCGCACGCACTGGAGACGATCACGAACTCGTCGCCGCCCACCCGCGCCAGCGTGTCGCTGCGCCCGACGCAGGCCGACAACCGCTCGGCGACACTGCACAGCAGGGCATCGCCGGCTTCGTGACCGGCGGTGTCGTTGACCTTCTTGAAGCCGTCGAGATCGACGAACAGCACGGCGACGCTGGCGAGTTCGCCGCCATGCTCGCCGCCGGCGCTCGGCGCGAACAGGTCGCGCATCCGCTCGGTCAGGTAGGCGCGGTTGTAGAGGCCCGTCAGCGAATCGCGCGTGGCGAGGTACTTCAGCTGGCGCTGCGCCTCGCGCACCGGCCCGATGTCGGAAAACGAAATCAGCACGGAGTCCGGTTCGCTGTCGCCCGGGCGCAGGATCGGCACGACGTTTTCCGTGATCCACACGACTTCGCCGCTCATCAGCTCGAGGCCGATCGTCACGCCGAGCATCGGCTTGCCGGTCGCGAAGACCTGGGTGACCGGACGGTTGGCGTCGCCGATCACCGAGCCGTCCTCGCCGAACGCGCGTGTCATCACGGTCTGCATGCTGCGGCCGACGACCTGCGGCGTCACGTGCAGCATGCGCTGCGCACTCGGATTGCAGGCGAGCACGATGCCGGTGCGCGACTGCACGACGATGCCTTCGCTCAGATGATCGACGACCAGCCGGTGACGCTCCTCGCTATGCGCGAGGCGCTGCGCCATCGCGTCCTGATGGACCGCGAGGCCGACGCTGCTGCCGATGTCGCGCAGCATCGCCTCTTCCTCGGGGGTCGGACGGCGCGTGGTGCGGTAGTAGACCGCGAACGCGCCGAGCACGTTGCCGGCATCGTTTTCGAAGGGCACGGACCAGCAGGCGCGCAAGCCATGGGGCAATGCGAAAGCGCGGAAGTTTTCCCACAGCGGATCGGATTCGATGTCGTCGACGATCACCAGACGGCGCTCGAACATGGCCGTGCCGCACGAGCCGGCGCGCGGACCGATCGCGGCGCCCTCGATCGCGGCGCTGAACGGGGGCGGCAGCGACGGCGCGCCGCCGACGCGCACGTGCAAGCCGTCGGGGTCGAGCAGCAGGATCGAGCAGCACGCGCCGTCGCCGAGCAGCGCCTCGGCGCGACGGCAGACTTCGTCGAGCAGCTCGGGCAGCGGCGTGTTGCGCGTGATCAGCCGCAACACGCTGCGCTCGGATGCGAGTACTTCCTCGGCCCGTTCCGGGCGATAGCGGGCGCCCTCCGGCGCGGCTGTCGTGCCACGTGATGTCGCTTCGCAAATCATAGTTGCGCCCCCCAACCCAACAACGGCAAGTTAGTGTACGCGGCACACCGGGGTTTACGCTAAGCACGGCGTGAAAATCTGCCACGCATCGCGTGCGGACGGCTACGGGTGTGGTGTGCAAGCATCGGTTGACGCGGGTACGACGGGCGACGGCAGGTCTGAGGCCGTCGGTTCGTGGCCCGCAGGCGCCGCAGCGGCTCGATGCCCGGCCGCTGCGGCACGTTGCGGCGACCCGATTGGCACCACTGTCTTCAGTGCTGTGGCGGCGTCAATGTCTCAATTGTCAATTGTTGCCGCCGCCTCCTGGTGGCCGTGTTCCGCCGCCACCACCGCCTTGAGGTCCGCCTTGATGACCACTTTGAGGTCCGCCTTGACCACCTGGGGGACGATTGCCGCCGCCCTGCTGAGCGCCGCCCGGCGGGCGACCGCCTCCGCCGCCTTGCGGTCCGCCGCCCGGTGGCCGGCCACCCCCACCGCCCTGCTGCGCGCCGGGAGGACGGCCGCCGGCGCTGCGCGGCGGCGGACCACCCGGTGGTCGGCCGCCCGCGTTGCCCGGTGGTCGGCCGCCCTCGTTACCTGGAGGCCGTCCGCCTGCATGGCCCGGCGGCGGCCCACCCGGAGGACGCCCGCCCGCGTTGCCCGGCGGCGAGCCACCCGGAGGACGCCCGCCGACATGCCCGGGCAACGGCCGCCAGTTCGGCGGCGGATGCCCAGCGCCCGGTCGCGGCGGCGGGGGCGGCGCATGACGCGCCCAGCGCGACCGCTGGCCGTACCACGGCTGGCCGCGGTAGTAGTTGCCCCAGTAATCGTTGATCGAGAACGCGAGGATCGGCAGGCCGAGCGCGGCGCCGTAGTTCAGCGGCATGTTGTAGCCCTGGTACGGCGAACTGAGCCGAGACGCATACACCCAGCCCCGCAGATTCGGTGTGGCGACGTCGCACCACTGGTAGTTGCTCAGGCACCCCATCACCGTCACCGGAACGCCGCCCGGTAGCTGCGCGACGATCGGGTAGTCGGACGCCGGGCCCGCGCGCAGGTTTGTGCCGCTATTCGTATAGGCCTGCGACTGCGCGCTGGCCACGCCTGGCAAAATCAGCAGGCCCGCTGCCATGTAAAGACCGATCACGAGTTGTCGCTGCATTCGTTGTTCCTATCTCGATGGCCGCCTTTTGATCACGCCGGCCTATGTGCCCCCACTTCCAATATATAGACATTGCGCCTTCTTCATGACACGCGAACGTGCGCGCGCCGTACTCGCGCATGGCACATGCCAGCCGGCAAGCCCGTGCGGCAACATCTGGTAACGACCTGCCCGAACTCCCGCGTTGTTCGGACGTGCGCGAGGCGCGCGACCGGTCGATCATCGGCGGCATGATCAATCGATGCACCGCCGGGACCCTGATGACCCTTTTCCGCCCCCTCCTGATCGCCGGACTGCTGCTCGCGCATCCGTATGCCAACGCCACCAGCTTCGACTGCCAGCGCGGCCGCTCGCCGGCCGAGCGCATAATTTGCGGCGACTCCGCGCTGTCGGCGCTCGACGACAGTTTGGGCCAACTCTACTGGCAAGCGCGTCGACGAGTCGCCCAGCGCCGCGCGTTCGTCGACGACAGCGACAGCAAGTGGGCCTGGCGCGAGGCGAACTGCCGTGACGCCGCGTGTCTGCGGACGTGGTACGCGACGCGCATCGACGAGTTGCAGCGGCTGCTGGCGAGCTTGCCGGGCGGCTCGCGGCACGCGGCGTCCGCGGGTGGGGATGCGGACGCGCACCCGGACCCGTCGACGCTGCAATGCACGGCCGCGAAGCCCGGCCTCGTCGTCAACGAGCAGTGTGCAAGCGTGATCGGACAGTCGGGCAAGCGTTGGAAGTATCAGCCGCACGATGGCGACTGGTTTTGCGGCGTGGCCACGCTCGAGCCTGTGGACATGGCGCCGCCGCAAGCACAAGCGCCGATGCCGATGCAACCGCAGGTGCAGGCGAGCGTTGGGCAATGAGACGGCGAAACACACTGGCCACGACGGCGATCAACCTGCGCGCCGGGTGAATTGCGCGCACAAAGCTCAGTCAGCGGCCGACGGCTCACCGCCCTCGCCTGTGCCGAACAGCTCCGCGCAAAGCTGCGCGCCGATTTCGCTCAGCGACGCGGCTCCGGTGCCATCGTCGTGGAACATCGTATCGACGAGACCGCCGCCCGATAGCGCCGTCAATTGCCGCCGCAAGCTGCTCATCGGCACGCCGGCCTGCTTCGACAGCTTCGCTAGCGACCATGCGCGCCGGGGTGTCTCGCGATGCGCGCGCCATAGCTGCGCGAGTATCGCGGCGAGTTGCGGGTCGATGTCGTCGTCGTTCATGTCGGTCTCGCAGTTGTGAGGTGTCGGTCGTATCGCGGTTGCGCCATTCACGCCATCGCCGTAGCCAGCTCGCCGAGCGTCTTCAGCGCCGCCTCGGCCTGCGCGGTCCACGGATAGCTGTAGTTGAGCCGGATGAAGTGCCGATAATCGTTGCGCGTCGAAAACATCATCCCCGGCCCGACCGTGATCCCGCGTTCGAGCGCGGCCTGATAAAGCCGCATCGAGTCGATCGCAACCGGCAGCTCGACCCACAGCACGTAGCCCCCGCGCGGCGTCGACACGCGCGTGCCGACCGGGAAGAAGCGCAGCACCAGCGCACTCATGATGCTCGCCTGCTGCCGGTACACGCGGCGCAGATGCCGCAAATGCCGGTCGTAGCCATCCTGACGCAGATAATCGGCGACCGCGACCTGCGGCACCGACGGCGTCGTCAGCGTATTCAGAAACTTGAGCTTCTCGACCTGCGCGCGATAACGCCCCGGCAGCGCCCAGCCGATCCGGTACGACGCGCTCAGGCTTTTCGAAAACGACGCACAGTGCAGCACGAGCCCTTTGGTGTCGAACGTCTTCAGCGTCGATGGCCGCGCGTCGCCGAAATACAGCTCCTGGTAGACGTCGTTTTCGATCGCCGGAATCTCGTGCGCGGCCAGCAGTTCGACCAGCTGCCGCTTGCGCTCGTCGGACATGCAGAAACCGAGCGGATTCTGGAAGTTCGGCATCACCATGCACGCGGCGATCTTCTGCCGCGCGATCACCTTCGCGAGCGCGTCGATGTCGATGCCGTCGACCGGATGCGTCGCCACCTCGATTGCGCGCATGCCGAGGCGCTCGATCGCGTGCAGCATCGCGTAGAAGGTCGGCGATTCGACCGCGACGGTGTCGCCCGGCTTCGCGACCGCCTGCAGGCTCAGGTTGATCGCCTCGGTCGCGCCGAGCGTGATCACGATTTCGCCCGGATCGACCGGCAGACCGTTTTCCGCGTAGCGCCGCGCGATCTGGCGGATCAGCTCGGGGTTGCCCGGCGGCAGATCGTCGATCAGATTCCAGCTCGCGTGCCGCCGCGCAACCGCGTTCGCGTACTGGTTGATGCGCCGCCACGGGAACAGCGACGGATCGGGATACGGCGAGCCGAACGGCACGGCGTCGTGCGCGCGGATGCTGCGCAGGGTCGACAGCACGAGCCGGCTCACGTCGACCGTCGCGGGCATCGGCGGCGGCGCGGACTTGCGGCCCGCGCGCGCCGCGCCGGGCACCGGCGCGAGCGCCCGCGCGGCAGCGTCGCGCACGAAATAGCCCGACTGCGGCCGGCTCTCGATGATGCCGCGGCTCTCCAGCAGCGCATACGCATGCAGCACCGTCTTGATGCTGACGCCGTGCTGCTGGCTCGCCTGGCGCACCGACGCAATCCGCTCGCCGGCCGCGAATACGCCGCGGCGCACGGCTTCGGTGATTTCGTCGGCGAGTTTTTCGTAGAGCTTCATGCGATTCGGGCGGTTCAGGGATCGTCGCGCAACTGTACTCCTACTCTTTACGATTTTCTGTATCCGACGTGGATTGTGGAACACAGTACGCTTGCGGGCATTGCTCTGCAAAATCTGTCGAATCTGTCCATCGTCACGTCATGAAGAAGAACGAAGCACAAGCCGAACCTCGCATCGAGCCGTACAAGCACCCCGCCGCCGGCTGGGGCGCGCTGAAGTATGTCGCCATCAACCTGCTCAAGGAAAAGGTCGCGGGCGGCAACTACCGCACGCTGCTCAAGCAGAACCAGCCTGACGGCTTCGACTGCCCCGGCTGCGCGTGGCCGGATCGCGAGCACGCGTCGACGTTCGAGTTCTGCGAAAACGGCGTGAAGGCGGTGGCCGCCGAGGCCACCGGCAAGCGCGTGACGCCGGCATTCTTCGAGCAGCACAGCGTCACAGAGCTGATGACGCAATCCGACTTCGAGCTTGAGCAGCACGGCCGCCTGACCGATCCGCTCGTCTACGACGCCGCGCGCGACCGCTACGTGCCGATCGGCTGGGACGGCGCGTTCGAGCTCATCGCAAGCCATCTGAAGCGCCTCGATGATCCGAACCGCGCCGCGTTCTATACGTCGGGCCGTGCGAGCAACGAAGCCGCGTTCCTGTATCAACTTTTCGTGCGCATGTACGGCACCAACAATTTTCCCGATTGCTCGAACATGTGCCACGAGGCGACGAGCCGTGGCCTGCCGCACACGGTCGGCGTCGGCAAGGGCACGGTCACGCTCGACGACTTCGAACACGCGGATACGCTGCTGATCTTCGGCCAGAACCCGGCCACCAACCATCCGCGCATGCTCGGCGAGCTGCGCGAATGCGCGAAGCGCGGCGCCACGATCGTGTCGATCAATCCGCTGAAGGAGCGCGGCCTCGAACGTTTCGCGAGCCCGCAGCATCCGGTCGAAATGCTGACGATGGGCAGCACGAAAATCAGCTCCGTGTTCATCCGTCCGAAGGTCGGCGGCGATTTCGCGCTGATCAAGGGCGTCGCCAAACGCGTGCTCGAACTCGACGACGAAGCGCTCGTGTCAGGCCTCGAGCGCGTGCTCGACGTCGACTTCATCGCCCAGCACACGGTCGGCTTCGCCGCATTCGCCGATGATCTGCGCGCCGAGCGCTGGGACACGATCGTCGCCGAGGCCGGCGTGCCGCTCGACGAGGTGCTGAAGCTCGCCGATATCTACGTGAAGGGCCGCGCGGTGATTGCGACCTGGGGCATGGGTCTCACGCAGCACAAGAACTCTGTCGCGACGGTGCAATTGCTGTCGAATCTGATGATGATGCGCGGCAATATCGGCCGGCGCGGCGCGGGGCTGTGCCCGGTGCGCGGCCACTCGAACGTGCAGGGCGACCGCACGGTCGGCATCGAGGAAAAGCCTACCGAAGCGTTTCTCGACAAGCTTGGCGCAGTCTACGATTTCGCGCCGCCGCGTGAGCACGGTCTCGACGTCGTCAACACGATTCAGGCGATGCTCGATGGCAAGGTGAAAGTGTTCATCGGCCTCGGCGGCAATTTCTCGATCGCGACGCCGGATACGCCGCGCACGTGGGACGCGATGCGCGCATGCGAGCTGACCGTGCACGTGACGACGAAGCTCAATCGCAGCCACCTCGTGCATGGCCGCGACGCCCTCATCCTGCCGACGCTCGGGCGCACCGAGATCGATATTCAGAACGGCGTGCCGCAAGGCGTCAGCGTCGAGGATTCGATGAGCATGGTGCACATCTCATACGGGATGAACAAGCCGGCGTCGGACAATCTGCTATCCGAAGTGGCGATCGTCGCGCGCATGGCGCATGCGACTTTGGGCAGCGGCAAGGTGGACTGGCTCGCGCATGCGGCCGACTATGCGCTGATTCGCGATGGCATCGCGAAGGTGATCGACGGTTTCGACGACTACAACGAGCGGCTGAAGAAGCCCGGCGGTTTCCATCTCGGCGTCGCGTCGCGCGATCGCATCTGGAAAACGCCGAGCGGCAAGGCGCAGTTCATCGTCCACGCGATCGCGCTCGACACGCCGATTCATCAGGCGAAGAAGCGTCACGGCGAACGCCTGATGACGCTGATGACCACCCGCTCACACGATCAGTACAACACGACGATTTACGGTCTCGACGATCGCTATCGCGGCGTGTACGGACAGCGGCGCGTGCTGTTCGCCAACAAGGACGATCTCGCGATGCTCGGGTTCGCGGCCGGTCAGCGTGTCGATATCACGAGCGTGTGGGCCGATGGCATCGAGCGACGGGTGGACGGTTTTCTGCTCGTCGAGTACGACATTCCGCGCGGCTGCCTCGGCGCTTATTACCCGGAGACGAATCCGCTGGTGCCACTCTCCTCGGTCGCGGATGGCGCGGGTACGCCGACGTCGAAGTCGATTCCGGTGTTGTTGACGGCGTCGGCGGTGGAGGATGCCGCCGTTCTGGCGGCCTGAAGTCGGCTCTATTTTCCGCGCCTTGCGCGCGGCGTCCCTCACCCGGGCTTCTTCGCCAGATCGCGATGCGTCAGATACAGACGCAGATCGAATTCGATCTGGTGGTAACCCGGCTGCATGAACTCGCACAGACGATAGAACGCCTTGTTGTGATCGCTCTCTTTCAGATGAGCGAGTTCGTGCACGACGATCATCTTCAGAAACTCCGGCGCGGCGCCCTTGAATAGCGACGCGATGCGGATTTCCTTCTTCGCCTTCAGCTTGCTGCCCTGCACGCGCGAAATGCTCGTATGCAGGCCGAGCGCGTGACGCATCACGTCGAGCTTGCTGTCGTAAGTGACCTTGTCGAGCTGCTCCGCGTTGCGCAGGTATTCGCGTTTGAGCTCCCCGCAGTACTCGTACAGCGCGCGGTCGGTTTGCACCTCGTGCGTGTTCGGGTACTTCTGCGCGAGATAGGAGCCGAGCTGATCGTCGGCGATCAGCGTTCTCACCTTCTCTTGCAGAGGTGCGGGGTAGCCGGTCAGGTATTTGAGCGAAGACATGAAGGCGGATCGAGGTTGGCGAGGAGATATTACGCAGGGTCGCGCCGATCGACAAGGTTGGGCGCTTGTCCGGATTTACGCCGAGTTCTGGGGGCTCATCGCGTTATGCGACGTGACAGTTTCTCACTCAATTTTGTCCGCATAGGCCAACGAGATTCACCGCTTACGTGCGATGCGCCGCAGATTCGAGCAGCACGCTGCCGCCAGTGATACGTAAAAAAATTGACCTGTACTTTCGAGCTCGGTATCAGCGCGAAGCAACTGGATTTCTGATCGGGAAAACTGGAGAGCGAGATCGGCACGGCGGTCATCGGCGTGCGTGCATCGTGCCTGTCATTTGCAACGCTGGTGCCGGGGACCGGACTTGAACCGGCAAGCCCGAAGGCGGCGGATTTTAAGTCCGCTATGTTTACCAATTTCATCACCCCGGCAAGGGTCGCAATCGCGCGTGGTCGCGAATTCTACCATCGCCTCGCCGCAGCCCCAAGAACGCCCGACACCACGTTCATCCCCAAGTCACAAACCTTGCCGATAATCCGCTCACGAAAACGATTACAGCGGGCCGCAAACCGATGACGCCGACGATCAAGGATGTCGCCGCCCACGCGGGCTTTTCCATCGCCACGGTATCGCGCGCGATCAACGCGCCACACACCGTGAACCCCATCACGCTCGACAAGGTACGTCAGTCGATCGACGCGCTGAACTTCCGCCCGAGCCCGCTGGGCCGGCAATTGCGCGGCGAGCGCACGCGCCTGATCGGCGTCGTTCTGCCGACGCTCGCGAATCCGGTGTTCGCCGAATGCCTGCAAGGCATCGACGATCTCGCGTCGGCGCAAGGCTACCGGCTGATGCTGATGACCACGCAGTACGACGTGGAGCGCGAACGCCACGCAATCGAAACGCTGCGCGAGCATCGCGTCGAAGGCCTGATCCTGACCGTCGCCGATGCCGACACCCATCCGCTGCTCGACGAACTCGACCGCGACGGCCTGCTGTACGTGCTGATGCACAACGACACGGTGCGCCGCCCGTCGGTGTCGGTCGACAATCGCCTCGCCGCCTACGACGGCGTACGCCGGCTCATCGCCAACGGCCATCGCCGCATCCTGATGTTGGCCGGCTCGTTCGCCGCGTCGGATCGCGCGCGTCAGCGGCATCTCGGCTACACGCAGGCGATGCAGCAAGCCGGCCTCACGGCCGCGCCCGCGCTCGAAGTCGATTTCAACGCCGACGAACTCGCGCCGTCCGTGCTCGCGCACCTGACGCACGGCGCAAACCGTCCGACCGCCCTCTTCTGCAGCAACGATCTGCTCGCGATGGTCGTGATGCGCGGCCTGCGTCGCGCGCGTCTGAAGATTCCGCAGGACATGTCGATTCTCGGCTTCGACGGCCTCGCGATGGGCGAACTGCTGTCGCCAGCGCTCGCGAGCATCTGCGCGCCGAATCGCGAGATCGGCTGTGCGGCGTGGCAGCGCTTGCTCGCACGCATCGGCGGCGCGCGCGACGATCGCGCATTCCCCGCCAACTCACTCGCGTTGACCCTGCCGCACAGCGTGCGCGAAGGCGCGACGATCGCGGCGCTCGGGTCCAACGC
The DNA here is from genome assembly GCF_040965775.1 of Paraburkholderia sp. BR10954. Lineage (NCBI taxonomy): Bacteria > Pseudomonadati > Pseudomonadota > Betaproteobacteria > Burkholderiales > Burkholderiaceae > Paraburkholderia > Paraburkholderia sp. BR10954. The sequence goes on along the minus strand of NZ_JBFRCK010000044.1, from coordinate 14,655 downwards.
AGATTTCGACAGGGCATCACCAACGCAAGGGCTGACCGCCTAGGCAGCCTTCGCGCACTACAACCGCTTGTAACCACCACCTTTTACGGGCCCGGAGTGAGTGCGGAAGCACTTGCACCGATCGAACACAGGAGACCTGCAGTGACCCGCTCGACCTCACGTTTCGCATCCTCGCTCAGTCCGCTCTGGCAGAAACTGTCGCACGCCGCCGCGACCGTACTGCCGGCGAGCCTGCTCGTCGCCGGCGCGGCGTTCGTCACGCTCGCGCCGCAAACCGCGCGCGCCGATGAAACCGCGATCTGCTACAACTGCCCGCCCGAATGGGCCGACTGGGCGAGCCAGATCGAGGCGATCCAGCAAAAGACCGGCATTCGCGTGCCGTTCGACAACAAGAACTCGGGCCAATCGATCGCACAGCTGATGGCCGAGCAGAAAAGCCCGGTTGCCGACGTCGTGTATCTCGGCGTGTCGTCGGCGTTCCAGGCCAAGGACAAGGGCGTGATCCAGGCGTACAAGCCCGCGCACTGGGACGACATTCCGGCAAGCCTGAAAGACCCGCAAGGCTACTGGTTCACGATCCACTCGGGCACGCTCGGCTTTTTCGTCAACAAGGACGCGCTCGAAGGCAAGCCGGTGCCGCGCTCGTGGGCCGATCTGCTGAAGCCCGAATACAAAGGGATGATCGGCTACCTCGATCCGTCGAGCGCGTTCGTCGGCTATGCGGGCGCGGTCGCGGTGAACCAGGCGCTCGGCGGCACGCTCGATAACTTCGAGCCGGGCCTCGACTGGTTCAGGAAGCTCAAGGCGAACGCGCCGATCGTGCCGAAACAAACCGCGTACGCGCGCGTGCTGTCCGGCGAAATTCCCATCCTGCTCGACTACGACTTCGACGCGTATCGCGCGAAGTACAAGGATCATGCGAACGTCGAGTTCGTGATTCCGCAGGAAGGCACGATCTCGGTGCCGTACGTGATGAGCCTCGTGAAGGGCGCGCCGCATGAAACGAACGGCAAGAAGGTGCTCGATTTCGTGCTGTCTGACGAAGGCCAGAAGCTGTGGGCGCAAGCGTATCTGCGGCCGGTGCGCGCGAGCGCGATGAATGCCGAGACCGCCGCGAAGTTCCTGCCCGCGAGCGAATACGCGCGCGCGAAGCCGGTCGATTTCGCGAAGATGGCCGAAAAGCAGTCGGGCTTCGGCGAGCGCTATCTGCAGGTGATGCATTGAACGACGTCACGTTCCCGCTGCGCTGGCGCATCGCGTTGCTCGCGCCGGCGCTCGCGGTATTCATCGCGTTCTGGCTGCTGCCGATGGGCGCGCTCGCGCAGCTCTCCGGCGGCGGCCACGCGTTCGCGACCTATCGCGCGATGCTGACCAATCCGCGTTATATGTCGAGCCTCGGCGCGACCGTCGTGCTGTCGGCGGCGGTCACGGCGGCCACCCTGGTGCTGTCGGTGATCGCGGGGCTGCTGCTCGCGCGCCGCGAGTTCGCCGGCAAGCGCACGCTGCTCGCGCTTCTGACGTTTCCGCTCGCATTTCCCGGTGTCGTCGTGGGCTTCATGGTCATCATGCTCGCCGGGCGTCAGGGGCTGATCGGCGCGCTCTCGCTGAAACTCGCGGGCGATCGCTGGGTATTCGCGTATTCGATGAGCGGCCTGTTTCTCGGCTATCTGTACTTCTCGATTCCGCGTGTGATCGTCACCGTGATGGCCTCCGCGACCAAGCTCGATGCCTCGCTTGAAGAGGCCGCGCGCTCGCTCGGCGCATCGCCGTGGCGCATCATGCGCGACATCGTGCTGCCGGCGCTGTCGCCCGGTCTGATCGCGGCAGGCGCCGTGTGCTTCGCGACCGCGATGGGCGCGTTCGGCACGGCGTTCACGCTCGCCACCGACATCGACGTGCTGCCGATGACCATCTATACCGAGTTCACGCTGAACGCGAACATGGTGACCGCCGCGGGGCTGTCGATCGTGCTGGGCATCGTCACGTGGGCGGTGCTGGCGATCGCGCGCAGCGCGAGCGGTTCGGGCGTGGCGGCGAGCGCATGAACGACAACCCATCCATGAACTCAGTCACGGCCTCCTCGCCGTCGCAACCGGCAGCGGGACCGCGCACGCGACGCGCGTGGCCTTCCTCGCGAACCTGGCTCGCCGCGGGTCAATGGTTCGTCACCCTGCTGCTGTGCGCGTTCCTGATCGTGCCGGTCGTCATGTCGATCGTCGCGGGGCTGACGGTCAACTACTTCAAGGGTGTGTCGAGCGGACTCACGCTGCGCTGGCTCGTCGAAGTGTGGAGCCAGTATCACGGCTCGGTGTGGCTGTCGCTCGAAGTGGCCGCCGCGACGCTCGTCGTCACGCTGTTGACCGGCGTACCCGCGGGCTACGTGCTCGCGCGCAGCAAGACACGCTTCGCCCGCATCGTCGAGGAGTTTCTGGTGCTGCCGATCGCGCTGCCCGGCCTCGCATCGGCGCTCGCGCTGCTGGTGATCTACGGCGGCTTCACGGCGTTCCGGATGAGCGCGGCGTTCATCGTGGTCGGGCATGTGGTATTCACGCTGCCGTTCATGGTGCGCGCGGTCGCGGCGGTCTGCGCGAGCAGCGATCTGCGCACGCTAGAAGAAGGCGCGGCAAGCCTCGGCGCGGGCTTCTTCACGCGCTTCGTGACGATCGTGCTGCCGAACGCGCGGCCCGGCATCGTCGCGGGCGCGCTCGCGGTGCTGACGCTGTCGATCGGCGAATTCAACCTCACGTGGATGCTGCACACGCCGGACACGAAGACGCTGCCGGTCGGCCTCGCCGATACCTACGCATCGATGCGCATCGAGATCGGCAGCGCGTACACGATCCTGTTCTTCATCATGACGATGCCGCTGCTCGTCGCGATGCAATGGCTCGGCGTCGATGCGACCGGCCAGCGCAGCGCGTCGAACAGGCACGGTGCCGCCTCTTTCGCGAAACCCATCGACACGCCATGAAACTCACCTCGGTTCCCATCACGCTCACGCAATGCGCCAAGACGTTTCGCGGCACGCGCGTGCTCGAACCGCTCGACCTGTCGATCGGCGCGGGCGAAACCCTCGTGCTGCTCGGACCGTCGGGCTGCGGCAAGACGACGACGCTGCGCCTGATCGCGGGCCTCGAAACCCCGGACGCGGGCGGTCGCATCGCATTCGGCGACGACGACGTGACCACGCTGCCGATCGAAAAACGCGCGGTCGGCATGGTGTTCCAGAGCTACGCGCTGTTTCCGAACCTGACCGTGCGCGGCAACATCGGCTACGGTCTGAAGATCAGGCGCGTGCCGGCGGCAACTGCCCGCCAACGCATCGACGAACTGCTCGGCATGATGCGGCTTGCCGCGCACGCGGACAAACCGATCGATCAACTGTCGGGCGGCCAGCGTCAACGTGTGGCGCTCGCTCGCGCGCTCGCGGTGCAGCCGCGCGTGCTGCTGCTCGACGAACCGCTGACCGCGCTCGACGCGCGTCTGCGCGACGCATTGCGCACGGAGATGAACGCGCTGTTGCGCGAGCTCGGCATCACCACCGTCTACGTGACGCACGATCAGGCCGAGGCGATGGAGCTCGGCGATCGGATCGTCGTGATGAGCGCGGGACGCATCGAGCAGATCGGTTCGCCGCGTGACATCTACTATCGTCCGGCCAATCGCACGGTCGCGCAGTTCGTCGGCACGATCAACCGTATCGCGGGCGAGCCGCGCGACGGCATGCTGACGACGAGCGGCGGCGCCGTGCCGGTGCCCGCGCATGCATCGAATGCGACCGGCCCGCACGAAATCTTCTTTCGCCCCGAGGACGCGCGGCTCACCGACCCCGCGCTCGCGCAGTTGCGCGGCCTGATCGAAAGCACCGCGTTCCTCGGCGAACGCACGCGTCTGACGATTGGCGGCGCCGCGCCCGAGCCGCTCGTCGTCGATGTCGCGGGCCGTATCGAGCTTGCGCGTGGCACGCCGGTCGGCATTTCGATCGAGCGGGACGCACTGATTGCGCTATCGTAGGTACAAACAGCGCCGCAGCCAGGCGCTCAACACGAAGCAACCAGAAGGACCTCTGTCATGCTGCTGGCCCAAATTAGCGATCTGCATATCAAACAACCCGGCGCACTCGCGTATCGCCGCGTCGATACCGCTCCCTACCTCGCGCGCTGCATCGACGCGCTGAACGCGCTCACACCGCGCCCCGACGCGGTGCTGATGACCGGCGACCTCGTCGATCAGGGCGACCCAGAGCAGTATGCGCACCTGAAGGCACTGCTCGCGCCGCTCGAGATCCCCTACTTCCTGATGGTCGGCAATCACGACGAACGCAACGCGTTGCGCGCGGCGTTTCCCGAGCGCGAGGAATTGCAAAGCGGCGGCGAGTTCGTGCAGTACGCGGCCGACGTCGGCCCGCTGCGCGTGATCGCGCTCGATTCGCTGGTGCCCGGTTCGAGCGCCGGCATGCTGTGTGACACGCGGCTCGCGTGGCTCGCGCAGCAGCTCGATGCGGCGCGCGGCAAGCCGGTCGTGGTCGCGCTGCATCATCCGCCGTTCGCGTGCGGCATCGGACATATGGACGAGATCCGGCTCGACCCGGCGGCATCGGACAAGCTCGCCGCGTTGATCGCCCGCTATCCCAACGTCGAGCGCGTGCTCTGCGGGCACGTGCATCGCTCGATGTTCGTGCGCTTCGGCGGCACGATCGCGAGCGCGATTCCCGCGCCCGCGCACCAGGTGGCGCTCGATTTTCGCGAGGAAGGACCGTCGGCGTTCGTGATGGAGCCGCCCGCTTATGCGCTGCATTACTACGCGCCGGCGACGGGCATCGTCACGCATCACGCGTATGTCGATCCGGCCGACGGCCCGTATCCGTTCTACGATGCTGGCGCGTTGATCGACTGACAGGAGCGGTAGATCTCTCTGCAACCGGATGGCGGACGCGCGGGCGAGCGCTCGCGCGACCGTCAGCAGGAACCCCGCCGCTCCGGTATGATCGGCACGCTTGAGGACCGCGCATGGGCCGGTCCGTCGATCCGCCTCCGTCATGTCCACTTCCGACGCTTCCACTTCCGCTTCCTCCGCCCGGTCGTTGCGCGGCGTGTTGCTGCTGCTCGCGACGATCGCCGGTGTCTCTGTGGCGAACATCTACTTCAATCAGCCACTCCTCGACAATTTGCGCCAGTCGTTTCCGGACAGCGCGTCCTGGGTCGGCGCGGTGCCTGCCGTCACACAGCTCGGCTACGCCGCCGGCATGCTGCTGCTCGCGCCGCTCGGCGACCGCTTCGACCGGCGTTTGCTGATCCTGCTGCAGATCGCCGGCATGTGCGTCGCGCTCATCGTCGCGGCGGCGGCGCCGACGCGCGCGGGGCTGATCGTCGCGAGCCTAGCGATCGGCGTGCTCGCGACGATCGCGCAACAGGCGGTGCCGTTCGCGGCCGAACTCGCGTTGCCGTCCGAGCGCGGCCACGCGGTCGGCACCGTGATGAGCGGCCTGTTGCTCGGCATCCTGCTCGCGCGGACCGCGGCGGGCATCGTCGGTGAATACTTCGGCTGGCGCGCGGTGTTTGGCGCATCGGTCGTCGCGCTGCTCGCGCTCGCGGTCGTCATCATTTTGCGTCTGCCGAAGAGCCAGCCGACCTCGACGCTGCCGTACGGCAAGCTGCTCGTGTCGATGTGGCATCTGGTGACCGAGCATCGCGCGCTGCGCGAGGCGTCGCTGACCGGAGCGGCGTTGTTCGGCGCGTTCAGCCTTTTCTGGTCGGTGCTCGCGCTGTTGCTCGCGGGTGCGCCGTTTCATCTCGGGCCGCAGGCGGCGGGGCTGTTCGGTATCGTCGGCGCGGCTGGCGCGCTGGCCGCGCCGCTGGCCGGCAAGTTCGCCGACCGGCGCGGCCCGCGCGCGATCATCACCGTGTCGCTCGTGCTGGTCGTGATCGCGTTCGTGATCTTCGGCGCATCGGCGAAGAGCATCGCGGGACTCGTGGTCGGCGTGATCATTCTCGACATCGGCGTGCAGGCCGCGCAGATTTCCAATCAGTCGCGCATCTACGCGTTAAAGCCCGATGCGCGCAGCCGCGTGAATACGGTGTACATGGTCGCGTATTTCATCGGCGGTGCGCTGGGCTCGGGTGTCGGCGCGATCGTGTGGCCGGCGTTCGGGTGGATCGGTGTCACTATCGCGGGGATCGGGTTTGCCGGGCTCGGCGCGTGGAATCATCTGCGCTTGCCGGCGCGGGCGGGGCATTGATATCAGGCTGATCAGAGCCGAGTGAGAATCGTATTGTCGATTTGCCACCGCTGGCAGAGCCTGGTAACGCCTGTCGCATTCCGTCGCGCAGAATCATCCTTCGCCCATTTCATTACTCGTCGTTCCCGGATAGCTTAACGGACTGGTGTGGCACGAGTCGAAGGCTCGCGCCACTGTTCATCGACGTATTATGCGTTGCCCCCTGCCCGATCAAGTCCACACGCCGGTATGTCGAATACATATAACTACGGAATACACAGCAATCTAACCCCTACGCAACTGTTCCTGCTAATCTCCGTGGATGAAACCATGGCCCAAATCGGTATCAGCGATGCCGTGGGCGCCTCCATGATCCTCGCAGGCTCGCGCTTCATTCCGACGCGAGGCAAATTTGGCGGCGCGGTAAAAGGCACGTCAGTGGCATCGAAGCTCTCCCGCTCGCTATTGCCCTTCGAGTTAAAGCATCGAATTCTGCCTACGTTCACGTCATGGACCAGCGTCGCGCTACTGCGCGTGAAGTTGAGGAGCCATCTGGGCGTATTCGTCGGTCGAGCAATTCCTGGAGTCGGGTGGATAATCACCGCATCTGACGTGGCAATAATCGGCTACAAAACCCTCAATGCCTATAACCGCCTGGTCAAACTGGAGGATCGCCTGTAATGAACGACACGTGGCTCGATCTCGTTCAGTTCATCCGCGAAGTGCGCACTCCCGCCGGGCTACCTCTCGACGACAAGCTGACCCGCGACATGGATCTGTATCACGATCTGGATTGGGAGCCGGCGAGAATCGTCGACGTAATGCAGGCATGGGCTGAACGCTTCCACGTGGACCTGCGCGATTTCGACGTCGACTATTACGTTCCATCCGCCAACATGCGAAAGCGCGACATCGTCGCGGCCGCGTTGAAGTCCCCGTTCAGTGCCAGCGCTCGAGAGTTACTAGGTGGACGTTCCCTTACCCTTGGGATGCTCGATGAAGCGATGAAATGCGGATCATGGAAAACTGACTAGAAACGTCGTCCCGCGCAGGTTGTTACTCGCCGCCCCCCCGCCCCAACGCATACTCATGCAGCGCGTCGAGCACACGATCGAACTCGAACGATTTGTCGTAAAAGTGCCGCACGCCGTACTGCTCGCAGCGCGCTCGATACGCGGGCAACGCATGATTGGTCAGCACCGCCGCGAACATCGAATCGATCAGCCCCTCGCGCTGCAGATACGCGAGCACCGGCACACCCGAGCCCTGCTTCAGTTGCAAATCGACGATTACCGCGTCGAACGCTTCGTCGCCGAGTAACGCGATTGCCTGATCGGCGGAATCGGCATAAGCGGCCACGCGCAGCAAGCCCGAAGCATCGATCGCCTCGACGAGGCTGCGGCGGATCAGCGGCGAATCCTCGATCAGCAGCACGCGCAACGGCGCGCGGCTGGCTGGATCGGTAGCAGGGTTCGATTCGCTGTTCATCAGGATGTCTCGATCGTCCGTCATTCGATCAGACCATTCTTGATCGCGTAATACGTGAGGTCCGCGTTGTTCGCGAGTCGCATCTTCTCGAGCACTCGCGCGCGATACGTGCTCACCGTCTTGACCGACAGATGCAGTTCTTCCGCGATCTGAGTCGGCAACTGGCCGGCCGCGAGCTTGCGGAAGATCTGGAATTCGCGCTCCGATAGCGCTTCATGGGGACGCCCGGCGGCGGGCTTGTCGAGATTGTCGGCAAGCGTATCGGCGACCGCCTCCGACAGATAGCGATGCCCGCGCGCCACCGAGCGGATTGCGCGCACGATTTCCTCCGGCTCGCAGTCCTTGTTCAGATAGCCGTTCGCGCCCGCGCGCAGCAGATTGATCGCGTACTGGCTCTCGGGGTAGCCCGACAGGATCAGCACGCCCTGCTCCGGACGCACCTGCTTGATCACCCGCAACGTATCGATGCCGTTCTTGTCCGGCATCGCGATGTCGAGCAGCACCACGTCGAATGCCTGCTCGCGCACGAGGCCGATCGCTTCCTCGCCGGTCGCGGCCTCGGCGGCGACGCACATGTCCGGCTCGTCGGCGACGAATTGTCTGAAACCACCTCGAACGATCGCATGATCGTCAGCTATCAGCACTCGAATCATCGCTTGGGTGTCCGTGCAAAGGGAGTCGCTCCTAAGCCGACATTGTAATGATCCGCGGCCACGGCAGAACGTGGACTGCGAGGGCGGCTTCGCACCGCAGCCGCCGGCATTCCCGAGTTCGCTGGCACCCGGTCAACACTATTGCGCCGCGTCTTCGTCGCTTCCCTGTCACTTTGGCGCGCTACTCACGCCCCGCGAGCAGATCCGCCATATCGTCGGCGTGCTCTTCCTCGACCGCGAGAATCTCCTCGAACAGCCGGCGCGTGGTCACGTCCTTCTCGCCGAGATAGCGGACGATCTCGCGGTACGTGTCGATCGCGATGCGCTCCGCGATCAGGTTCTCGCGAATCATGTCGGTCAGATCGGTGCCTTCCTTGTATTCCGAATGCGCGCGCGCCTTGATGCCGTCCGGCGCGAAATCGGGTTCGCCGCCAAGCTGCACGATGCGCTCGGCGATGCGATCGGCGTGTTCCTGCTCCTCGCTCGCGTGCTCGGCGAATTCCGTCGCGACCGCTTCGGAGTTGATGCCCTTCGCCATGAAGTAGTGACGCTTGTAACGCAGAGTGCAGACGAGCTCGGTGGCGAGCGCGTCGTTGAGCAGCTTGAGCACCGTGTCGCGATTCGCGCCGTAGCTCGGCGTGACCGGACCATCCGACATATGCTTGCGCGCGTCCTCGCGGATCTTTTTGATGTCCATCACGAACGTGTCGCCAGATTGCTTCGTCATCGAACTTCTCCTTTATCCGATATTGGGGAATCGCGCATCAGCACGAATCGCGCCTGATGCGCCGACGGTGGAATGACGGCGCGCTTCGAACGCGGGCGCCTCGATCGAGGATTCAAACGCCGCGCGTTCCCGCGCCTTGTTGACTACCTGTACCTACGTATTGCGTACTTCGCTGCCGATCTCGTGTTACGTTCATCCAGGGCTCGCGTGGCTAGGTTCGAAACACGCCGAGCAGCAACGTGACCACGAACACGACGAGGAAGATGTAGAACAGGATCTTCGCGATTTCGGCCGCGCCGGCCGCGATGCCGGTGAAGCCGAACACCGCCGCGATGATCGCGATCACGAAGAAGACGATGGCATAGTGAAGCATGGCATTTCTCCCTTTTGTTGGCCCTGCAATCGACTACCAGCAAACCCCTCGCCTGCTATGAAGGCGCGGCTTGCCGCCACTGCGATGGCCGCGCTAATCGATCGTTTTCTTCGTCACGACGAAGCCGAGCACGAGGAACACCACGCACAGCACGACAAAGACGAAGAACAGGAACTTCGCGATCGCCGCCGCGCCGGCCGCAATGCCGGTAAAGCCGAGAAGACCCGCGATCACCGCGATGATCGCGAAGAACAGCGCCCACTTCAGCATGATGGTTTTCTCCCGAAACATTGAATGAACGATCGGGTCCATGCTATCGATGCGCGGTGCCGCGCGCATTCCGACGCTCGCCGTTTTTCGTGTGAGAATCCGCTTACATTGGATTACGACGACGTTACGCGCGGCTTCGCTCGATGCTGAAGCCGACGCCCGAGTCGATGCCCTTTTTGCGGAGCAGCAAGTGTCGAATCTGCAGAACCCGCCGGAACAGCCTGGCGCGCGCGCCGCGGCGCGGCTCGCCGACTGGATGCGCAGGCGCAGTTGGGCGATCGCGATGACGGTCGCGATCGTGATCACGGTGGGCGGCCTCGTGATTCTCGAGAGCGCGCGTCAGCGCATCGCCGCCGAGTACGAGACCGCGCTCGAAGCGCGCGACGTCACCGTGCAACTGAGCACGCTCGCGAGCGACCTATCGCGCCTCAGCGCACAACAAAACCAGTTTCTTCTGACGAAGGACGACGCATCCGCCCAAGCGTTCTGCGCGAGCGCCGCGCGCATTCGCGAGACCACCCGGCAGTTGGACCACTTCTATCGCGGCGGGCGCGCGGACAGCGCGGAGCTCGCGAGCTTTACGCAGATTCTCGCGCTGATCGAGGCGCGCATCGGCGCGGGCACCGCCGCGATGCAGCACGTGGCGCCGCATCCGCTAGAACTCGGCGGATGCGGGCCCGCGAGCGACGTCAATCCGGCGGACGCGTCGCTGATCGACAGCACGCTCACGCTGCTGCGCGACAACGAGGAGCGCCGCGCGCAGCACGCGCTGGCCGCGAGCCGCGCCGATCAGCGGCTGTCGACGCTGTGCGCGGCGGGGCTGTCGGCGCTGAACATCGTGCTGTTCATTCTGCTGTTTCGCAATCTAGGCATCCAGATCGACCGGCAGGCGCGCGCGCAGCGTCAGCTGATTACGCAGCAAGAGGAACTCGACCAGCTGGTGGGCGAGCGCACGCGCCAGCTCGAAGCGCTCGGCTGGCATCTGCAGGCGGTCAGCGAAAACGAAAAGACCCAGCTCGCACGCGAGCTGCACGACGAGCTCGGCGCGATTCTGACCGCATGCCGGATGGACGTAGCGTGGGCGCGCCGCAAGCTGAAGGACAGCGAGCCGGACATCGCCGACAAGCTGCAGCGCGCGCTCGCCAATCTCGACCAGGGTATCGCGTTGAAGCGGCGCATCATCGAGGACATGCGGCCGACCGTACTCGCCAATTTCGGGCTCGTCACCGCGCTGCGCACGCTCGCCGACGAAGCCGCGCAGCGCAACAACTGGACGCTCGAACTGCACCTGCCCGCCGACGATGTCCAGCTCGACGAACAGACCGAGATCGCGCTCTTTCGGGTCGCGCAGGAGTCGCTGACGAACGCCGCCAAGTACGCGCGGGCCTCGAAGGTCGGCATCGCGCTGCGGATCGGCGATGGCGAGGTCGCGCTGCATATCGCGGACAACGGCGTCGGCATCATGCCGGCCGATCTGAAACGCACGCATACGCATGGCCTGCTCGGCATGCGGCAGCGCGTGGCCGCGCATGGCGGACGCTTCGACATCCGCCGTGGCGCGCAAAACGGCACCGAAATCGACGTCGTGATGCCGAGCGCAAGCACGGCGACGCCTTCGATCGATCAGCCGCCGGCGTCGCCGGCCACACCGATCACTTCGTCGCAAAACCCCGTCTGACGCATGCTGGCCGTGGCACCGCAAAGCCGTTGTAGGAGTGCGCCGACGCAAACACCGGAGCACGCCTACAACAAAATCGCGGCACGGCCGACAGCGCCGCCCCCACCCTTTTTTTACCATGCAATCAGGCCGGTTCGAAACCGGATCGAAACCTGATCGACTGGCATGGCCCCGGTCGGACGACATCAACCGATGCATTCTCGACAAGGAGAAGTTTCATGACTCGACTGATCGCTTTGCTTGTGCTCGCAGGAACCGCCATGCTCGTCACGGGTTGCAACACGATGGCCGGCGCCGGCCAGGACATTTCGAAGGGCGGCCACGCCATCACGAACGAGGCGGAAAAGGCAAAGTAAACCGGCACATGGCAGCAGGTTTTAGAGAGCCCGTCGCGGGATGTCGCGGCGGGTTTTTTTTGCATGCTGGCTTGCTGGCTTGCTACGCGGCGCGATGCGTTTTCAGAGCGCCCTCAAACAGAACGGCGACCCACTGTCGTGGATCGCCGTGCCGTCCTCCCGGCTTTCCGACCATCCGGAGTCCTTGATTGTCCGGTCGGCGCGAGCGGCTCATCGATGCTCGCGCCGCGCGAGGCTCATCCGGTGACCGGCGGCCCCGTCATTGCCCGGTCAACGTATTCGACAGCTCCACGCTCGACGTGCTCGTATTGCCGTTCTGTACGATCAGCAGATGAATCTGCCCAGGCGCCAGTTGGCTCAACACGCCCGCGATCGGCACCGATGTGATCAGCCAGTCGGCGTTGTTCGCCAGCGAGAACGAGTTCGATTGGAAGATCGGCGTCTTGCTGCCGGCCACCGTCGCGATCAGCACGTACTGGCCACCCGACACGTAGATCGAATCCTGCCCGCTCGCCGGCACCGCGTTCTTGAACGACACGCCGGCGAGCGTCGGCGACACGTTGGTGATGCTGGTGGCGGTGGCCTGCACGAGGTAGAGGTCGAGGTCCGGCGCGTTCGCCGACGCATTAAAGCCGCGCACGCGCGCGTCGTTGGTCAGCAGGCCCTTGTCGAACGGATCGTCGATCAGGCCGATGTCGGGCGCCGACAGACCCGGCAACGCGAGCACCGTGTACACGTGGCCCTTCGCGACATCGGGGAAGCTGCCGCTCGCGAGCGCGTTCTTCGTGCCGGTCGCCGCATAAGCGACGGTCGTCGGGCCCGTGTCGATATTGGTGAGGTTGGTCACGCCTTTATACGAGATGTTGGTCTGTCCGGAAGGCGCGCTGCCATTGACAAGGAAGTCGACCGCGGGGCCATCCGGAAGCGCGTGAACGAAATGGATCTCGGGATTGGTCAACCCCAGCGTCTTGCCCGCATCGCTGCCATCACCGCCGCCGCACGCGCTCAGTACCGCCGCGGCCGCAACGACCGCCACCATGATTCGGATAATTTTCATTGTGTTCACCTGTCTCGATATAGGGCTTGACGCTCATCGCCCATTGATACGCGGGCGGCCGCGGGAAACCTCGCGGTCGCCCTCCTCCCATCCGTGCCGCACGGCGCGCTGGTTTTGTCGGTGGCGCGTCCGTGTCGATGGACGCCCAAAATCAGCAATGGGTGTGCCGTGCCCCAAATAGCTGGCCTGAGACAACCGACCCGGGTCTTGCGAATCAATGGATTGCCGCGATTTAGAATTTTTCCTCGGCGGTCTGGTCCGGCGCGCGGTGTATCGTTCGTGCGGCCCCCCCTTACACGGTCCCTGCATGTCTTACCAACACTTACTCGCCGAGCTCGACCTGGGCTTCACGCGTCTGTCCAACCGCGTCGTGATGGGCTCGATGCACACGGGCATGGAAGACCGCTTCTGGCATTACCCGCAACTGGCCGCATACTTCCGGGAGCGCGCGAAAGGCGGCGTCGGCCTGATCATCACGGGCGGCATTTCGCCGAATCGCGAGGGCTGGCTGCTGCCGTTCGGCGGCACGCTCAACTCGGTGTTCGATCTGCGCAATCACCGGCTCGTGACCGAGGCCGTGCACGCGGAGGGCGGCAAGATCGCGCTGCAGATCCTGCATGCGGGCCGTTATGGCTATCAGCCGTTCGCGGTGTCGGCGTCGGCGTTGAAATCGCCGATCTCGAAGTTCAAGCCGCGCGCGCTGACGCTCGCCGGCATCGACCGAACCGTGCGCGACTACGCGCGCTGTGCGCGGCTCGCGCAACGCGCGGGCTACGACGGCGTCGAGATCATGGGCAGCGAAGGCTATCTGCTGAACCAGTTCCTGTGCCCGCGCACGAACCGGCGCACCGATCGATACGGCGGCAGCATCGAAAATCGCATGCGGCTCGCCTATGAGATCGTCGAGCGGGTGCGTGCCGAATGCGGCGAGCGCTTCATCGTCGTGTACCGGCTGTCGCTGATCGATCTGGTCGAGGGCGGCAATACGTGGGAGGAAACCGTGCAGGTTGCGCAGGCGCTCGAAGCGGCCGGCGTGACGATCTTCAACACCGGCATCGGCTGGCACGAGGCGCGCGTGCCGACCATCGTGACCTCGGTGCCGCGCGCGGCGTTCGCCTCGCTGACCGCGCGCCTGAAGGCATCCGTCAACGTGCCGGTGATCGCGTCGAATCGTATCAACACGCCCGAGGTGGCTGAAGCGCTGATCGCCGACGGCTCCGCGGATCTCGTGTCGATGGCGCGGCCGCTGCTCGCCGATCCCGAGTTCGTGCTGAAGACCGCCCTGGACCGCGCGCACGAAATCAACACCTGCATCGCGTGCAATCAGGCCTGCCTCGATCACACGTTCAGGAATCAGCGCGCGAGCTGCCTCGTCAATCCGCGCGCGGGACGCGAAACCGAGCTCGTCTACCGGCCGCTGGCGAGCGCGCGACAGGCGCGCTCGATCGCGGTGGTCGGCGCCGGGCCGGCCGGGCTATCGGCCGCGACGGTGGCGGCCTCGCGCGGGCATCGCGTGACGCTGTTCGAGGCCAGCGACACGCTCGGCGGCCAGTTCAATCTCGCGATGCGCGTGCCGGGCAAGGAAGAGTTCAGCGAAACGATCCGCTACTTCGGCAGCCAGTTGCAACGCCATCGCGTCGACGTGCGGCTCGGCACGCGCGTCGATGCCGCGCTGCTCGCCGCGGGCGCCTACGACGACGTGATCGTCGCGACCGGCATCGTGCCGCGGCGGCCGGCGATTGCCGGCATCGACGGGTCCAACGTGCTGTCGTATGTGGACGTGCTGCGCGGTGCGCCGGTCGGCGCGCGCGTCGCGGTGATCGGCGCGGGCGGGAT